>DASZCG010000313.1:0-4683 GCA_035943355.1 Gemmatimonadales bacterium | reverse complement strand
GGTGAAACGGTCAATGTCGTCGAATTCAAGCCCAAAGGGCTGGTCTTCGAAACGTCTGCCTCGCTGTCGATGAGCTATTCGAATTGTGAGGTGGAGGACACGGAGTCGCCACAGATCGCGGTCGTCGACGACGCCTACCAGATCCTGTACTACCTACCGTCGGCACAGTCGGAGTCATCGCAGACCGTCATCGGCCAGGTCGAGCACGTCACCAACTATGCCGTCGCCTGGTAGCCGCGCTGCTGCGTGACGCGCGCGCGCTCGAGCGCGCCGGCCAGATCGGGGCCGCCATGAAGCAGTATCACGAGGCCGCTACCATCGTACAACCTGACCCCACGCCACACACGGAGGTGTCGTGAGTCGTCGTCGACTGTATTGGCCCCTGGCGATCCTGCCGTTCGTCATTTGGCCGGGCCTCGCCGGTTGCCGAGATGCAGCGGCCCCGCTCAACCAGGCGAACGTGGGAGCTCCCCACTTCAGTGTCGTGGGCGGCTCGACCATGGTCCTCCAGCAATCGTCGTCCGCGCCACCGCTGGAGACCTACCAGGTTTCATTCTGGGCCTACACCGGCAAAGAGACCAACGTCGTCGTGAACTACCAGCGGGTTGGCGACGAGAAAGTGGGCCAGCCGTTTCTGCGTTTTTACATCCCCAAGATTGGCTTGGTGGCGGGCGGCGGTGGAGTGCCCTTGAATCGGTCGCACGACTCGGTGTTTGTCACGCTGAACATCGACCCGACCAATTTTCGCGTGGACTTCCAGCCGTCGGGGGTACAGTTCGCCCCAGTCGCTCCGGCCATCCTGACGCTCTGGTATGAGAACCGGAACCCCGACTTGAATGGTGACGGGGTCGTGGACAGCACAGACCAGACGCTGCTCGAGAAGCTCGCGATCTACTACGAGGCGACGAGCACGACCAAGTTGAAGATTCCATCGAAGAACGACACGAAGAACCAGTACGTCCTCGGTGGGTTGCTGCACTTCTCGACGTACGCGGTCTCCTGGTAGTCACGAATGGTTCGTCTCGACCAACCCGGAGGAACAAAACGACCCTGGCGTCTTGGCGTCTCTTGCGCGACTCCCCACCCTAACTCCAGACAATACAACGAGCGGGCCACCGCCAGGATGTTGGAACGCTTCGTGCCTTCAGCAGCAGACGTGCGACGCACGCTACCACCTCGGAGGATCCGTCAGTGAAGCCCGCCCGTTTCTTGTCCTCGGCGCTGTTCCTCGCCGTGGTGGTCGCCGCCTGGAGCTGCGGCGATCCATCGCCCGTCGGACTCAGCGCCCGCCAGACCTCGACGACTGACCCAACGACCGGCACCGGGTCCGGCCTCCTCTATTGCCCGCAAGCCTACGACTCCGTGAGCCAGGTCATCGGGCCGCAGGGGGGCATGATTGCGGTCGGCCCGCACGTCTTGTGGGTCGATTCGCTCGTGCTCGCCGACACCGTGCGCATCACGGCGGTGGCGCCGGCGGACACCGTGCGATGGGTGCGCTTCCAGCCCGAGGGTCTCCGCTTCCCGGCAAACGCGACGCACGGATTACCGACGGGGGCGATCCTCTATACGCGGTACAAGGACTGCGAGACGATCCCGAGCGATACGCTGCGCATGGCCCAGGTCGACGATTCGCTGCACGTCATCGGGTACCTGCAATCAATCGCGGTGGGGAAAAAGAAGCCGTGGAGCCAAGGGAATCAATATGTCTTCGGGTGGCTCCCGCATTTCTCCAGTTATGCCGTGTCGTGGTAGAGAGCACCGTGCGCGTTTCACCCATACGTACCGGCCCCGCGCAGCACTCGGCCCCGTTTAGGAGGATCTGTACGTGAAGTCTTCCCGTCTTATGTTCTCGTGCGCACTGCTCGGTGTAACCCTGGTCGTCGCGAGCTGCGGAGACCACGCGCCGACCGGACCGGCGTCCGCGCCCGCCCCCGCCCCCGCCCCCGCCCTTCCACAGGCGACGTGGGTCACCGACATCTTCAAGGTGCTGACGAGCTCCCTGGTGGACTCGTGCGCGTCGCTGTCCACTGAACCGGTCAGCCAGACGATCGGGCGCGCGGGCGGCACCATTGCGATCGGCCCGGATACGCTGAGGATTCCCCCGCGCGCGCTCACGGAGCCGGTGACGATCACGGCGTCTCTGCCGGTCGGGTACTTCATCAACGTCGTCGTGTTCAAGCCCGACGGTCTCACGTTCAAGAAGCCCGCATCGCTCACGATGGGCTACTCCAGCTGCAGCCTGTTACCGAACATGGGGCTGGAAGTCGCCGAGGTCGCCGACGACCTGAATATCATCCAGTACCTGCGGTCCACGGACAACAAGTCGGCCAGGACGGTCACGGGAGCGGTCCTGCACTTCACCAACTATGCTGTCGCCTATTGAGCTGCTCCGCGCTGCCCGCGATCGGCGCTTGAACAGCAGCTCGCCATTTTTACACGTACGCCGTTGTCCTGGTAGTTGGGGGTCCAGCTTATGCCTACGTCTTCGCTTGTAGCAGACAAAGCGCAGCAACTCGCCGCAACGGGCCAGCACGCCGAGCTCGTCGAATACCTCGGCGCCGCCCAGACGCCCGCCGAGCTGGAGCAGTCGCCGACACTGGCGCTCCTCTACGGCACGGCGCAGGCCCGGCTGGGGCGCCACGATGAAGGGCTCCGCTGGCTCGACCTGGCATTGGATCGGGCTCGCCAGCGCAAGGAAGAGGCGGTCGAGCGTCGCGCGCTGAACGCGCGTGGCGCGATCGCGCTGGTGAGCGGGCGCATCGACGAGGCGGCCGACTACTTCACGCGGGCCGTCATGGCGGCCAGCGTCGATCAGGACTTTGCGACGACCGGCCGCTGCTCGAATAACCTGGGTATCATCAACCATATGCGCGGCCGTCATGCCGAGGCGATCGGGTCTTGGGAGATCGCCGTGGCCGCGTTCGACCGTGCGGGGCTGCGGCAGGGCATGGCCGAGTGCCGGTACAATCTGGGCATCACGTACCGCGAGCAGGGTGACCTGGACCGCGCCCTCGCGGAAGCGGACCGTGCGGTAACGGATGCGGACGGCGCCGGCGACCGGGCACTGCTTGCCACCGCGCTGCGTGGCCGCGCCGAGATTCGCGTGGCACGCCGCGAGCTGGCGGTCGCGCGACGCGAGCTGGATGAAGCGCATAAGCTGCGCACGCGTCTTCTCGACCCGGTGGGAGAGGCGGAGGATCTCCGCGTGGTGGCGTTGCTCCAGGCGGCTGAAGGTCAGACGGCCGCGGCCGAGCAGACGCTCCGCGACGTGATGGCCCGCGCCGACGCACAGGGACGGCCACACCTGCTTGCCGAGGCGACGCGCGACCTCGCGCTGCTCTTGTTGGCGTGCGGACGGCGGGCGGAAGCCCAGACTACGGCGCGGACTGCGCGGGCCCTCTTCAGCCAGCTCGGCGCCGAAGCCGAAATCCGGGCGCTGGCAGGCGGACAGTGGGAGGGCGATTTCGCGGCCGAGCTGCGCCGCTCCCTGGCGCCGCTGCACGAGGCGCAACTGCTGGCGGACACGGGCCGCTATGCCGACCTGCTGGCCTATCTTGAGCGCCGCGGCCTGACCGAGATCGAGCAGTCGCCGATGCTGGCGCTGCTCTACGGCATCGCGCACGGGCGTTCGGGACGGCTCGACGTGGGCCAACGCTGGGTGCTGGTCGCGCAAACGCGCGCGCGCCAGCTCGGCGATCGAGCGCTCGAGGTCCGCGCGCTCAACACGTGCGGCGCGATCGCCCTCGAGCGCGGCGGCATCGACGAAGCGACGCATTTCTTCGCGCTGGCGCAGGAAGAGGCGATGCACGAGAACGACATGACGACGGTCGGTCGGTGCGCCAACAACCTCGGGATCGTCGCCAACATGCAGGGTGACTACCCCCGTGCGATCGGAGCCTACACGCGGGCGATCGCAGCCTACCAGCAGGCACGCTACGACCGGGGTATCGCGGAATCCCAGCACAACATCGCGATCGCGTATCGCGAGCAAGGCCAGTTGGACGCGGCCATGGACGCCGCGGATACGGCCGTGCGAGACGCGGACAAATTGGGCGACGCCGCACTGAAAGCCCAGGCTCTCGCGGGGCGGGCCGAAGTCTGGAGCGCGCGCGGCGAGCCCGAACCCGCCATTCGAGAAGTGCAGGCCGCCCTGGCCGCGCACCGCGCGCTGCATGACGCGGTCCGCGAAGCGGAGGACTTGCGAATTTACGCCGTCGCCCTCGGTGTCGCCGGGCAGGTCCGGGAGGCCGAGGCCACCTTGCGCGAGGTCATCGAACGCGCAACGGTACATGAGCGCGCCGAACTGGTCGCGGCGGCGCAGCGCGACCTCGCCACCCTCTTGATGCGGAAGGGCGACGTCGGGACCGCGCAGGTCATGGCCGTCAGGGCACGCGCGACGTTCGAACGCTTAGGGGCAATGGTGCAGATCGGGAAGCTGGACGCCATCCTGGCAGGAGAAACGCCGCTGGCGCGGGTGGCACGGCCGCCGCAAACTGCTGAGCGGACGCTGGGCGCCTGAGCGTGCGCCGTGTCCCGCTGATGGCCGGGGCACTGGTGCTCGCACTCAGCGGCGGCGGCTGCCAGCGGCGCGCAGGGTGCGACGCCCGACGAGCGAGCCTGATCACGTATCTGCTCTCCAACGATAAGCCGACGTAACGCTGTCGTGCGCGCGCATTGTCGGGT
>DASZCG010000312.1:0-11908 GCA_035943355.1 Gemmatimonadales bacterium | reverse complement strand
CCCCTCTCCAACCCCCCCGCTGGGCGGAGTCGACGCAGGCGTGGCCCGAACGGAATTCGGACTCAGTGGAGCTCGGCCCACCGTCTTCGTCTTCGGCGGCAGCCAGGGTGCGCGCGCCCTCAACGAGACAGTGGCGCGCGGATTACAGCGCGGGCTGCTCGGTGACGTCGATGTGCTGTGGGGGACCGGGACGGCGCACGAGCAGCACTACGCGCCGCTCGCCGTTCCCGGGCGTGTCGTCGTGCGCGGATTCTTCGATCCGATCGGGACGGCGTACGCCGCTGCCGATCTCGTGGTCGCGCGCGCGGGCGCGATGACCGTCGCGGAATTGTGCGCCTGGGGGAAGCCGAGCATCCTCGTCCCGCTGCCGACGGCCGCCGCGGACCATCAGACGTTCAACGCGCGGGCGATGGTGTCCGCCGGCGCCAGCGTCATGTTGATCGAACGCGAGCTCGCCCCCGAGTCGTTCGCCAAAACCGCCACGGCGCTCGCCAGGGACCGGGGGCGGCTCGAGGGGCTCGCCAAAAGTGCCCGGGGCCGGGGGCACCCGAACGCTGCCCGAACCATCATTGAGAAGGTCCTAGAGCTTTCGCAAGTTGAATAAATTCCTTATATTAGCTGCCCACAGATGACCTTGTTTCGAACCGGGGATCCCCGACCTATCCATCTCATGGGCATAGCCGGGGCGGGGATGAGCGCCCTGGCGTTGATCGCCAGGCACCGGGGAGTCGCCATAACTGGTTGTGATACTGACACTTCCGGGACAGGGATCAGTGATCTGACCGCCTTGGGAGTGCGTGTTTCGCAGGGCCACGACCCGAGCCATGTCGATGGGACGCGGGCAGTTATCGTGACCGCGGCGGTCCCGCCCACCCATCCGGAATTGGAGCGGGCCCGGGCCCTGAACATACCGGTCGTACGACGGGCCGACGCCCTGGGGGAGTTGGTATCCGGCGAAGGAGCGAGCCTCGTGGCGGTTGCCGGAACGCACGGCAAGACGACCACCACGGTCATGGTTACAGAGGCTCTCTCGGCCGCCGGGCGAAACCCTACGGGACTCGCAGGCGGCCGAGTCGCTGAATGGGGTGGCAACGCCCGCCTCGGCGGCGATCAGTTGTACGTCGTGGAGGCCGATGAGTATGACAAGGCCTTCCTGTCGCTCCGGCCGACCGTTGCGGTCGTGAACAATGTCGAGGCGGATCACCTCGAGTGCTACGGCAGCATCGCCGCGCTCGAGGCGGCGTTCGCGGAGTTTGCAGGCCGGGCCCAGCGCGTGATCATCGGCGCCGATGATGAGGGTGCCGATCGCGTGGCGCTGCAGCTGGAGACACCGGTGTGGCGCGTCGGTGTCGGACCGACGGCGGACGTGCGCATTCGGGCCGTGCGGCTCGAGCCGGGCGGCTCGCGCGCGACGATCGCGTTGCCGGGCGGGCAGACCGTCGAGCTGCAGCTCGCGGTGCTGGGAATGCACAACGTGCGGAACGCGGCCGCGGCGCTGGCGGTGTTGCACGCGCTCGGCGCCGATCTGCAGGCGGGCGCGCAGGCGCTGGCCGCGTTTCACGGCGTGGGCCGGCGCTTCGAGCGGCTCGGGGAGGAGCGTGGTGTCACGGTGGTCGATGACTATGCGCATCACCCAACCGAAGTCGCGGCGACGCTCGCGGCAGCGCGACAGGCGTATCCGGGCCGGCGAGTGGTCGCGGTGTTTCAGCCGCACCTCTATTCGCGTACGGCGCTGCACGGCGAGGCGCTCGGCAAGGCGCTCGCCGCGGCGGACATCGTGATTGTCGCGCCGATCTACGGCGCGCGCGAGCAGCCGCTCGCCGGCGTGACGCATCACATCGTCGTGCGTGGCGCGACGCGGGCAGGCGCGGCGACGGTGGCGGTGCGTGATCGCGCCGGGTTGACGAGTCACGTCGCGCGCGCGGTGCGCGCCGGCGATGTCGTGTTCACGCTCGGTGCGGGCGACGTCACGCGCGTCGGCCCCGAGCTGCTGGAAACTCTGCGGAATGGAGGCAGGGAGCAGGGAGCCGTCGCGTGAAGTGGCGGAAGCGGCTCCGCATGCCGCGCATGGTGCGGCTGCCGCGGGCGTCATGGCGGGTGCTGGGGTGGGCCGGCGCGGCAATTGTCGTCATGACCGCGTGGACCACGGCGCCGCTCGTGCTGCGCCGGGTCGCGTTCTTCCGTGTGCGCCAGGTCGAGCTGGTCGGCATCCGCTACCTCGATGCCGATCAGGTGCTCGCGGCGCTGCGGTTGGCGCCGCAGGCGAGCGTGTTCGACGACACGAACGTGCTCGCGGACCGGCTGCGGGGGTTGGATGGCGTGGCCGACGTCGCGGTGGCGCGCCGTCCGCCGGGCTCGTTGAAGGTGATCATCCGGGAGGTCGAGCCGGTCGCGTTGGTCGCCAACGCGCGCGGCGCGCTCACCGTCGTCGCTGCCGACGGGCGCGCACTGCCATTTGAGCTCGTCAGTCTCGATCTTCCGGTGGTGCAGGCTGCCGACAGTGCCGTAGTTGGCGTACTCGCGCGGGTCCAGGTGTTCGATCCCGTGCTGTTTCAGTCGATTGATGCCGCGCGGCGTATCGACGCGCAGCAGGATGTCGCTCTCGAGCTGGGCACGCGTCGCGTTCTGTTGGCGCGCGACGCGGGGCCGGAGGTGATCCAGGCGGTGGTATTGGTGGCACGAGAACTGGCCGCAAAAGCGCGCCCCTATGCCGAGCTCGACGCCCGGTTTGCGGGGCAGGTCGTCGTGCGTCGCCGCAGCACCGGATCGGGTGCGCGCAACTCATGACCGATCGCCGCCTCGTCGCCGGGCTCGATCTCGGCAGCACCAAGACCTGCGCCGTCATCGCCGAGCTGGCGGGCGATCTGCCGCGCGCGCCGGTCGCCAAGATCCTCGGCGTCGGGCTGGCGAAGAACAGCGGCGTGCGCCGGGGCATGGTGCGCGACATCGACGAGACGATGCGCTCCGTCGCCGCCGCGCTCAAGGACGCCGAGCGGATGGCCGGGGCGCGCGTCCCCGACGTGACCTGCGGTATCGCGGGTGAGCATGTCTCCGCCCGCAGCTCGGCGGGCGTCGTCGCCGTGAGCGGGGAAGAGATCACCCCGCAGGACGTGGCGCGCGTCAACGAAGTGGCGCGCGCGGTCTCGCTGGGCCGCGATCACGAGCTGCTGCACGACATCCCCCAGGAATACATCGTCGATCAGCAGCACGGCATCTCCGATCCCGTCGGCATGACCGGGACGCGGCTGGAAGTGGAGATGTATCTCGTGACGGCGCAGTCCACGGCGGCGCAGAATCTCCGCAAGAGCGTGCAGCGCGCCGGCTATCGCGTCGCCGATGTCGTGCTCGAGCCACTCGCCGCGTCGTACGCGATTCTCACCGACGATGAAAAGGAGCTGGGCGTGGCGCTCGTGGAAGTCGGCGGCAGCTCGACCGGCGTCGCGATTTTTCACGAGGGCAAGATCCGCCATCTGGCGTCGCTCAAGTACGCCGGCTCGCACGTCACGAGCGATCTGGTGCAGGGCCTGGGCGTGACCCAGTCGGACGCAGAGCGGCTGAAGGAGCGGCATGGCGCGGCCTATACGCCGCTCGTGGACGCGGGGGAGATGGTCAGCCTGCCGTCCACCCCCGGACAGGGCGCGCGGACCGCGTCCCGCGAGCTGGTGGCGCACATCATCCACCAGCGCGTGGACGAGATCTTCCAGCTCGTGGCGCGCGAATTCGAGCGGGCAGGGTACGCGGCGGGACGGCTGCCCGCGGGCGTCGTGCTGAGCGGCGGCACCGCGCACCTGCCGGGCATGGTCGAGCTGGCGCGCGAGGTGTTCGCGGCTCCGGTCCGTGCCGGCCATCCCGAGCTCGGCATTTCCGGTCTCGTGGACAGTGTGCAGGCGCCGCGCTACGCGGTGCCGGTGGGGTTGGTCTTGTACGCTGCGCGCAAGAGCGCGCAGGGTTCTGCTCCCGGCGTTCTGTTCGGGGGTGCTCCCGAGAAAATCTTTGGACCTCTGAAGCGATGGTTGCAGGATTTCTTCTGAGCCCTAGGGGAGAACCATGATCTTCGAACTCGAAGAAACCGTTACCCAGAACGCGCGGATGAAAGTCGTCGGCGTCGGCGGAGGCGGCGGCAACGCCTTGAACCGGATGATCGACGAGCACGTGGGCGGAGTCGAGTTCATCTCGGTGAACACCGACGCGCAGGCGCTCCTCAACAACAAGGCCGATGTAAAGGTCCAGATCGGCAAGAAGCTGACGCGCGGGCTCGGCGCCGGCGCGCGGCCGGAAATCGGCCGCCAGGCGATCGAGGAGAACCGCGACGAGGTGCTGCACACGCTGCAGGGAGCAGACCTGGTGTTCGTCACCTGCGGTATGGGCGGCGGCACCGGAACCGGCGCGGCCCCGATCATCTCGCAGGTGGCCCGCGACCTGGGCGCCCTCACGATCGGGATCGTCACGAAGCCGTTCCTGTTCGAAGGTCGCAAGCGCATGCGGCAGGCAGAGATGGGAATCGCCGAAATGCGCAAGCACGTGGACACCATGATCGTCGTCCCCAACGAGCGGCTGCTCGCCGTGGTGGGGAAGGGGATCCCGTTCCAGGATGCGCTCAAGAAGGCGGACGAAGTGCTGTTGCATGCGACGCAAGGCATCTCCGCCCTCGTCTGTGTCACGGGTCTGGTCAACGTAGATTTCGCGGACGTGCGCACCGTGATGCAGAACGGCGGCGCGGCGTTGATGGGCACCGGCCAGGGGCGCGGCGAAAACCGCGCGATGGAAGCGGCGCAGCAGGCCATCTCGAGCCCGTTGCTCGACAACATCTCCATCGGCGGCGCGACGGGCGTGCTCATCAACATCACCGGCGGCGAAGATCTGACGCTCGGTGAAGTGACGCAGATCAGCGAAGCGATTCACGACGCCGCGGGCGACGAGGCCGAGATCATCTTCGGCGCGGTCAACGACCCCGCGATGCACGGCGAAGTGCGGATCACGGTCATCGCGACGGGGTTCGACAAGACCGGCGCGATGGCAGATGCATTGGCTGGTGTGCCGCACCGGCCCGCCGCCGCGGGCGTGCTGCCGTTCCGCGACCGCGCGACCAAGCCGCCGCCGGCGCCGCCGCCGGGATTCGGAAAGCCGCCAGAGGGTGCGCCGAAGCGCGGCGGGAGCCCGGCACAGATGCCCCTGAATCCGGAGCTGAGTGAGATGGAGATTCCGACGTTCATCCGGAGACAGATGGACTGATGCTGTGGCGGTCATGGCGAGCAAGTCACTACGTCGCAGCAGGGGCGCTGACGGCTGGGATGTTGGTGTGGGGGGCGCACGAAGCGTGGCCGTCGCGCGACGTGATGGTCGCACTCCCCATCGTCGTGACCAGCGCGTACGACGAATGGGCCGACACGCTGGGCCGCCGGGAAATGCTCTCCGACGTGCTGCAGCGCGCCGGCATCAGCGGCCGCGAATACGTCTCCTTCATGAAAGCCACCCGCGTCCTGAATCCCCGGCGCATGCAGCCGGGTCTCGTTTTTGAAATCCGCCGCCAGAAGGGCCAGCCGGTCGCGAACCGGCTGGGCGTGCGGCTCGATCCCGACCGCCGCCTCTGGATGACACGCCTCGGGGGCGACTCCGGGTGGCGGGAAGTCATCCAGGACATTCCCTGGGCCACCGAGCGGCTGCGCACCACCGCCGTGATCCAATCGAACCTGTACGACGCGCTCGATGCCGCCATTCCGGACTCGTTCCTCCCGGTGCGGCAGCGCGTCGGGCTCGCCTGGGCAATCGCCGACGTCTACGACTGGGAAATCGATTTCACGCGCGATCTGCGTCCCGGCGACCGCGTCGAAGTCCTGATCGAGCGGCTGCAATCACCGGAGGGCGAGCGGCGCCTCGGTCGCGTTCTCGCCGCCCGCGTCGAGGTCGGTGGGTCGCCCAGCTTCGCGTTCGCGTTCGACAGTCCGCTGGGGCAGACCGCCTTTTACGACGAGCGCGGCCGCTCGCTGCGGCGCGCGTTTTTGCGCGCGCCGCTCCGCTTCAGTCACATCTCGAGCCGCTTCGGTGGCCGCTACCACCCGATTCTCAAACGCTGGCGGACGCACGAAGGCACCGACTACGCGGCGGCCTATGGTACGCCGGTCCGCGCCACGGCCGATGGTGTGGTCACTGAGGCCGGACGCAACGGCGGCTACGGCAACCTGATCGAGCTGCGCCACGCCAATGGCATCCGGACGCGGTACGGCCACCTGTCGCGGTTCGCGGTGGGCTTACATGTGGGGCAGCATGTGAGCCAGGAGCAGACGATCGGTTATGTGGGATCGACGGGGTTATCGACGGGTCCGCATCTGCACTACGAGTTCCTCGTCAACGGCCGGCCGACCAATCCGCAGCGCAAGGACGCCGGCGCGGGCGAGCCCGTGCCCGCCAAAGTCAAGGCGGCGTTCGACAGCACGCGCGTGCGCCTGCTGGCCGAGTTGGAACCGGGTACCGGGCCCGCCAAGCCGGCGCTGGGCGCCGCGGCGAGCGCGGCTCGCGACGACTAACCTTCCAGTCCACAATACAGACTCGTGGAGCTCTATCCCGCCGTCGACATAGAAGGCGGGCGCGTGGCACGCGCCCACGGCCGCGCCGCCGAGCCGCTGGTCGCGCTCGAGGAATTCACGCGCGCGGGGACGCGCTGGATTCATCTCGTCGACATGGATCGCGCTTACGGCCGCACGGATAATCACGAGTTGATCGGCACAGTGTTGAAAGCGGCGACGGTGCGCGTGCAAGTCGGTGGTGGGCTGTTCCGGGAGAGCGACATCGATCACATGTTCACGCTCGGCGCCACCCGCGTGGTGATCGGCCCGCGCGGCGCCGTCGACGCGGGACTCGTCGCGCGGCTGCTCGCGCGCTACGGCGCCGGCCGGCTCGCCGTCGGCATCGACGCGCAGCAGGGCCGCGTCGCGCCCCGCGGCACCACGGACATCCTCGACATCACCGCGCTGGAGCTCGCGACCCGCGTCACCAGCGCCGGCATCCGCACCATCATCTACAACGAGGTGACGCGCGACGGCGCGCTGACGGGGCCCGACATCGACGGCGCGAGCACGCTGGCACGGCTCGGCGCCGCGGTGATCGTCTCGGGCGGTGTCGGGTCGCTCGATGACTTGCGCGCGGCGCGGGCGGCGGGCCTGGCGGGCGCGTGCGTGGGACGCGCGCTGTACGACGGGCGGTTCACGATCGCCGAGGCACTCGCGTGTCTCTCGTAATCCTGCGCGGCATCGCCGTGGTGTCGCTGATTCTGCTCGTGTGGAATCCGTCGAGCTCGCGCATCCTCCCGACCAGCGATCAACCGATCGTGCTGCTCGATGCCTCGCTCAGCATGAATGCGTCGTGGCAGGCCGCGCTGGACAGCGTGCGCCCGCTCGCCCGCCGCCGCGCCGTCGTCTGGCGCTTTGGCAGGCGCGTGGCCGCGTTCGACTCCCTATCGCCCAGCGACGGCGCCACGCGGCTCGGGCCGGCCCTCGAGGCGGCTGCAGGCCGCGCCGGCGAGGTCGTGGTCGTGACTGACGGCGCGCTGGACGATGCGGCGTCGATCCCGCCGGATCTGCTGCGCCGGCCTCGTGTCATCCTGCTGCCGCGGGCTCCGTTTTTCGATGCCTACGTCGCGAGCGTTGCAGGCACGCGCCACGTCACTCGCGGTGACACCGTTCGGTTGCGCGTCAGTTACGGAACGAGCGGGACACCGGACGCAGCACACGGGAAACGGACCGGCACGATCGTGGTGCGACTTGGCGATCGCCAGCTGCTGTCGCAGCGCGTATCGCTGCCGGACAGTGGCACGATCTCCACCGAGCTCCCGTTTCCCGTATCCCGTATCCCATCTGCCGGTTGGTCGGTACTCGAGGTCAGCCTCGATGGCATTCATGACACCGAGCCGCGCGACGACAAACGGCTGTTCGCGATCGACGTGAGCCTCGAGCCGGCCGCCGTCATCTTCGCGTCCCCGCCGGACTGGGAGGCGCGGTTTCTCGCGCGCACGTTGCGCGACGTCGCGCGGATGCCGGTGAAGATGTTTGTCGAGACGGAGGCGGGGCGCTGGCGCGACGCCGCGAGCCTCGCGCCGGTCGCCACACCCGAGTTGATCCGTGCGGCGCAGAACGCGCGACTCGTCGTCCTCGCCGGCAATCCGGAGCGGTCGCGCGCGTTCGTCGCTGCGAGAAAGGGCGCCGCCGCGGCGCGGCTCAGCTGGCTGACGAACGGGCAACCGGGTGACTGGTACGTCGAGCGGCCGCTGTCGTCTCCGCTCACGGCCGCGCTGTCGGGAGTCGTGTGGGACTCGCTGCCACCGGCAACCGCGGGTGGACCGCCTGCCGACTTCCACGATTCGACCGACGTCGTGGCGTTGACCGCGCGGCTGGCGCGGCGCGGCGCGGCGCGGCCGATCGTCGTCCTCGAGCCACGCAACGGCGAGCGGCGGGCGACCATCACCGCGGGCGGCCTGTGGCGCTGGGCATTTCGTGGCGGCGCGAGTGAGCAGGCGTACCGCAGCCTCGTTGCGGCGCTGGTCGACTGGCTACTCGGCACGGAGCAGGGAGCACGGAGCAGGGAGCGGGCCATCGTGGAGTCGATAGAAGTGCCCAACGGTATGCCGCTTGTGTGGCGCTGGTCGGCTGCTGGTGCGCCGCAGCCACTGCAGATCACGCTGCGCGCCGGCGATTCCACGCACACCGATACGTTGCGCTTCGATGCGGCCGGCCGCGCCGAGCTGCTGCTGCCGCTGGGCGTCTATCGCTATGCGTTGAGTGGTGGGTCGGAGCAGGGCGTTGTGGCCGTCGAAACGTACTCCGATGAGTGGCTGCCGCGCGCCCCGGTGCTGACCGCCCAACCGGGGGAAGCAACGGCGCGGCTGGGGTCGATCGGGCTGCGTGACCGCTGGTGGTTGTTTGTCATCACGATCGCCGCGCTGGCCGCCGAGTGGACGCTACGGCGGCGCCAGGGCCTGCCGTAATGGGCCTCTGGAAACAAGTCTCCCGCTTGTTCGGCGGCGGCGCCGTCGATTACGCGCAGCTCGAGGATGTGCAGCGGCTGCTGGTCGAGGCCGATTTCGGCGTCGCAGCCACGAACGAGACCGTCGAGCGCCTGAGTAAAGCCAAGAAAATCGACCAGGCAACACTCGAGCGCATTGTGGCGGAGCAGCTCGGTCCCGCGGCGGCGCCGCTCGCGCGTGCCGGGCAGCCGCCGACGGTCGTGTTGGTGTTCGGCGTCAATGGGACCGGCAAGACGACCACGATCGCGAAGCTCGCACACCAGCTGGTCCGGCAGGGTCGCAGCGTCCTGCTGGCGGCGGCGGATACCTTTCGTGCCGGGGCGACGGAGCAGCTCGAGACGTGGGCCGGCCGGCTGAAGGTCCCCTTCGTCGGTGCCGCGTCCGGCACAGGCGGGACAGCCGACCCTGCCGCGGTCGCATTCGACGCGGTTGATGCCGCCTTGGCGCGCGGCATCGATACTGTCCTGGTGGATACGGCCGGCCGGCTGCATACCGACGAGCGCCTGCGCGAGGAGCTGAAGAAGGTGGTGCGCGTCGTCGGGAAGCGGCAGAGCGGCGCCCCGCATGAGTCGCTGCTCGTGCTCGACGCCACGATCGGCCAGAATGCGGTGCACCAGGCGAGAGAGTTCTCGGCCGCCGTGCCGCTGACCGGTCTCGTGATTACCAAACTGGACGGTACCGCAAAGGGCGGCAGCGTCATCGCGCTGCGGCGCGCCGTGCCGACGCCCATTCGCTTTCTCGGAACGGGCGAGACGCTCGACGACATCGAGCTGTTCGATCCCCAGCGGTTCGCGCACCGGCTGGTTTCCGGGTGAAGCTGCAGCTCAACTCCCCGGTCAAGTTCCTCAAAGGGGTCGGGCCCAAGCGTGCCGAAGCCCTCCAGCGACTCGGCATCCGCACCGCCGGCGATCTGCTGTACCACGTTCCCCATCGCTATCTCGATGCCACCACCGTCACGCCGCTGGCGCGCGTCACGGTGGGACAGGACATGACGTGTGTGGGCCGCGTGGTGAGCACCGGCGTGCTGCCGACCCGGCGCGGTCTCCGCGTGTTTCGCGCCGTGCTGAAAGACGACAGCGGTCTGCTCGAATGCGCCTGGCCGGGCCGGCCGTTCCTCGAGCGCCAGATCAAGAAGGGGCAGCTCCTGCTCGTCACGGGCCCGGTGCGCTACTACCACGGCAAGCAGCTCGTGCCGCGGGAGTTCATCGTGCTCGCCGAGCCCGACGATGAGAGCGACGGCGATCCCGGGCTCGTGCTCCCGGTGTATCCCGCGACGGAAGGGCTGACCCATCGCCAGATCCGCGCGCTGGTGCAGCAGCATCTCGACGCGCTGTTGCCGCTGGTCACCGATCCGCATCCCGCCGCGTTTCGCGCGAGTCACGATCTCATCGAGCTGCGCCGGGCGCTCGAGCTGATGCATCGGCCCAAACGGGTCGCAGAGGCGGAGCTGGGGCGGCGGCGGCTGGCATTCGACGAGCTGTTCGATCAGCAGCTGGTGCAGGCGCGGGCCAGGCATCTGGCGAAGCGCTCGCGCGCCGGCATCCGGTTCGAGCTGAGGCGTGAGCTGACCACGAGGCTCAAGGAGCACCTGCCGTTCGAGCTGACGGCAGATCAGCGTCATGCCGTGCGCGAGATCACCGATGACATGACGGCGCCGCTCCGCATGCACCGCCTGCTGATGGGCGATGTCGGCACCGGCAAGACCGTCGTCGCGCTGTTCGCGATGTTGCTCGCCGCCGAGAACGATTACCAGGCGGCGATCATGGCGCCGACCGAGCTGCTCGCCGAGCAGCATGGCGCCACGCTGACGCGGCTGCTCGAGCCGCTCGCCATCCGGCCGGAGCTGTTGCTGGGCCGGATGAGCAATGCGGAGAAGTCGGCGGTCCGCGAGCGGATCGCCTCCGGCGCCCCGCGCGTCGTGGTGGGCACGCATGCGCTGATTCAGGAGTCAGTGTCGTTCCGGCGGCTCGGCCTCGCGGTCATCGACGAGCAGCACCGCTTCGGTGTGGAGCAGCGCGCGGCGTTGGTGGAAAAGGGCGACGCCCCGGATGTGCTGCTGCTGACGGCGACGCCCATCCCGCGGTCGCTGGCGCTGACGCTGTATGGCGATCTCGATGTCACCCAGATTCGCGAGAAGCCGCCGGGCCGGGGCGTGGTGAAGACGGCGCTGCGCACCGAAGCGGCGCGCGGCAAGATCTACGAGTTCATCCGCAGTGAATGCGCGGCCGGCCGGCAGGCTTACGTGCTCTATCCGGTGATCGACGAGTCGGAGCGCGCCGACTTGAAGGCCGCCACGACCATGGCGGAGAAGCTGGGGAAGGTCTTTGCGGAGTTCCGCGTCGGGCTGGTGCACGGGCGCCTGAAAGCGGAGGAGCGCGATGCGACGATGCGCGCGTTTCGCGACAACCAGGTCAACATCCTCGTCGCGACCAGCGTGATCGAGGTCGGGATCGACGTCGCCAACGCCACGGTCATCCTGATCGAGCACGCCGAGCGGTTCGGGTTGGCGCAGCTGCATCAGTTGCGGGGGCGGGTGGGGCGGGGGTCGGCGGCGAGTCATTGCATTCTGCTGTCGGACTCGCCCGAGGCGGTGGCGCGGCTGCAATCCTTCACGGAGACGACAGACGGCTTCAAGATCGCCGAGCTCGATTTGCGGGAGCGGGGCATGGGAGAGTTGGCGGGCGCGCGCCAATCGGGCGGTGTGCCGCTGCGCTACGCCAATCTCGAGACCGACGTGCCGCTGCTCGAAGCCGCGCGGCAGGCGGCGGCGGCGATCATCGCGACCGATCCCGCGCTCGAGGGGCGGGAGCATGCGGCGTATCGGGAGCGGATTGTGACCCGGTATGAAAGAGGGTTCGAGCTATTTCGTGTTGGATAGACAGCGGTCGGATA
>DASZCG010000311.1:0-3261 GCA_035943355.1 Gemmatimonadales bacterium | reverse complement strand
ACCCAGGTCGAGCGCGCGGTGAATCGTCGCGATGGATTCAGCGTCATTGCGGGCGCCGTAGAACTCTGACATCCCCATACAGCCCAAGCCCAACGCGGATACGGTCAGCCCCTGGCTGCCGAGTTCACGAGTTTCCATAGCCTGCATCAACCCTCCACGGGGTGTCCGAGTTCCGGGACTGTTGCATCGCTGCAATATGACGCTTGGTGCGGCACCAGTGACGCGGCGGAGGTGTCGCTTGGTATCCTTGTGGAGGACCCTTTACCGTCGAGGTCTCTATGAACCTGTCCGGCCTCCGGGCCGTCTGTCTCGCCGTTCCGCTGTTGGGTTGCATCAGTCCCGCCGCTGCCGCGCAGCTGATCCCGATCAAGACGATTCCGATCGCGCAGGGCGATCAGTTCCAGCTCTTTCCGTCCGACAATCTCGGCATGGGGGGCGTCTCGATCGCGCTGCCCGATTCGATCGGCGATCCGTACGTCAATCCGGCGACGACCGTGCGGGTGCGGGCATCGCGATTCTTCAGCTCCCCCACCGTCTACAACCTATCGCACGACGCCGGCGGCGGTCGTTCACTGCCGTTCGCGTTGCTCACCCGACGGGGCAACTGGTTCGGTGGCCTCGCCATTGCGCTGCAACAGGTGGAGCCGAGCCGTCCGCCTGACCAGCCGGTTGGGGTCGTGGCTTTTAATCCACCGTCCGGCGGCGGCATCGGTGGCGTCCAGACAAACATCCCAGGCCCCGATTCCCGCGCGCACGGCAACGAGTACGCCTTCGGATCGATCGGGCGCACCTGGCCGGAACGTAATCTCTCGTTTGGAGCGAGCGTGACGTGGACCGGGCTGCATGCGCTTGACGGCGTGGACTTGCTCTACAGCGGCAGTCGCCGCATCGCGCAGACGGGCGACGCGCTCGATCTCCGAGCCGGCGCGCTGAAAGAATGGCCCGGTCAGCGCGGCGCGCGCTCCCTCGAAGCGATCGTCTTCCACAATAGCTTCGCCACCACCCATGACGTCCTGTACGCGGACCTGGTCTGGGATCCCGGCCAACAGTTGTTCGTCGCAGAGGCCCGTACCGATACGAACTACGACCACACCAATACGTGGGGCGCGCAGCTTCAATACGAGATCCCGCTCGCGACGCCCGGCTGGCGCATTGGTTGGCTGGCGATCGTCAATCGCGCAACCCATCCCAAGATTCCGAACTACGACATCGCGAATATCGCGGTGATCCCGCGCGATCCCGGCACCTCGTACGCGTACAACCTCGGCATTGGACTCTCCAAGGTGCTGGGGCCGGCGCGGTTCGGTGTGGATGCGATTTACGAGCCGATTCGCAGCCACACCTGGGCCGACGCATCCGTTCCGACCGTCACGTTCGGCGGCGACACCATCGCGCCGGGCGGCAAAACGATCGAAAATCACTTCTCATTTTCCAACACCCTCCTGCGGATCGGCGTGGGGCGCGACGTGGACCTGGAGAACGCGAAGCGAGCGCTTGGTCTGCAGCTCGGGTTGGTGCTCCGCTCCATTTCCTACCATCTGCAACAGACCGATCATGTCGAGCTCACCCAGCGGGCACTGCAGACGAGCTGGCTCGAATGGACGCCCACGTGGGGCTTGAGCCTGCGCTTCCCGGACTTGGAAATCCGTTACCAGGGCCGTGTCACGAAGGGTGCCGGCCGTCCGGGCGGAGGCGTCAATTTCGTGCAGGTCGGAGTCGCGGATATGGCGCTGTCGAGCGGGACAATCCTCGCGGCGCCGAGTGGCCCGCTCAGCCTCGTCGACGTCAACACCACCACCCATCAGATCTCACTGTCGCTGCCGCTCCGCTGAGCGGCCGAGGAGGTGCGCCATGATGCTTCACGTTCGACCGTTGTGCCTCGCGGCACTTGTGGTGGCGGCCGCGGCGTGCGACGAGACGCCGCCGACCGAAGGCTTCCCCGAATCGCTCGACGCCGAGCTGCGACGGACCATCGGCCAATGGGGTGCTGCACCGATCGGTGCCATGCCGCATCAGGACCCCGCGCTCGTCGCGCTGGGACGTTCCCTGATGTTCGACAAAATCCTGAGCGGCAATCGGGACATCTCATGCGCGACGTGCCACGAGCCGGCGCTGCACGCCACGGATGGCCTGCCGCTCGCCGTCGGTACGGGGGGCACGGGAGTCGGTACGGCCCGCACACTCGGCCCCGGACGCAGCTTCGTGCCCCGGAACGCGCCGTCGCTCCTGAACAGCGGGATTGGGTTGTTCTACATGTTTTGGGACGGCCGGCTCACTCGCTTCGGGCCGCAGCCGCCCGAAGTCACGTTGCCCCTGGACCTTCCGAACGTGGTGGCCGCGCAGGCCATGATGCCGGTCTTGAACCGGCGCGAGATGCGGGGGGAAGTGGGTGACGTCGATGTGTTCGGCAATACCAACGAGCTCGCCCAGCTCGCCGATACCCAACCGGACGCGATCTGGCGCGCCGTGATGCAGCGGCTGGTGGCGATTCCGGAATACGTCAGGCTGTTCGACGCGGCGTACCCCGGAGTCCCGCCGTCGAGCCTGCGCTTTCGCGACGCCGCTGTCGCCATCGCGGCATTTCAAATGGATGCCTTGATGCGGACGGACACGCCGTTCGATCGCTATCTACGGCACGACAACAATGCGCTTACGCTCGAGGAAAAACGCGGCGGGGTGCTGTTCTTCGGCCAGGCGCGCTGCGGGAGCTGTCACGGCGGCCCGTTCCTCGGCGGCCAATCATTCTCGAATAGCGGCGCCCCACAGCTGGGGCCTGGGGTGGGGAAGGGTGCGCCACTCGACCTCGGCCGGGGTGAGCTGCCCAACAATGACTTCTACAAATTTGCCTTCCGTGTGCCGCCGCTGCGCAATGTCGAGCTGACGGCGCCCTATTTCCACAACGGCTCGCTCGCGACGCTCGAATCGGTCGTGGCGCACTACAATGACGTGCCGAAGTCCCTCCGCGCCTTCGATCCCGCGACGCTGCCCGCGGCGGTGCGCAGCAGCTATCACGGCGACCCGGTGACGATCGATTCCATCATGAGCACGTTGGATTTCAGGCTGCGCGATCCCCTCCTACTCACTGAGACGCAGCAGCAGGACTTGGTGGCGTTCCTGAAGTCGCTGACGGATCCCGCGGCTCGCGACCTGACGGGCGTCGCCCCTGCATCGGTGCCGAGCGGGTTACCAATCCAGTGAGACACCTGTCCGGTGTCGATTGCGGAGTGCAGTCGTGGTGAACGCTGCCAGATGGGCCAGCGT
>DASZCG010000310.1:0-17393 GCA_035943355.1 Gemmatimonadales bacterium | reverse complement strand
CGCGTTGACCGTGCGCGGGGCCATGTTGCTCGCGGTCGCCACGGTCGCCGCGGCGATAGCCGCGGGAGCCGCGGGCACGCTGCGCCTCGTGGGCAGGCGATCGAATCTCGTGTGGTTCGCGGCCGGGTTGGGCGGGGGACTGCTCGTCGTGGCAGGGGTGGCATGGCTTCGCTGAGAGTCTCGCTCGCCCGCGCGCTCTTGCGCCTCTTCGCGGTGCAGGGCTCGTACAACTACGAGCGCATGCTCGGCGTCGGCGTCGGCGTCGCCGAGGAGCCGCTGCTGCGCGATCTGGCGGACGGCAGGTACGGTCCCGCCGTCGCGCGGGGGGCGCATTTCTTCAATGCACACCCCTATCTCATCGGCCTCGCCGTCGGCGCCGCCGCGCGCGCAGAGCACGACGGCGCCTCGCCCGATCAAATCGAGCGGTTGCGCGAAGCGCTCTGCGGCCCGCTCGGCTCCGTCGGTGACCGGCTCGTGTGGGCGGGCTGGCTGCCGTTCCTCTCTGCACTGACCCTCGCCGCGGTCGCACTGTGGAGTGGAGGCGGCTGGATCGCCGTCGTCGCGTTCCTGATCGTGTACAACGTCGGTCATGTGGCGCTGCGCTGGTGGGCGTTACAAGCCGGCTGGACGCACGGCACACGGGTGAGCGTGGCCCTCCATCACCCGGTGCTGCTGAAGGCCACCGCCGCGCTGGGACCCGCGATGGCGCTCGCCGCCGGGTTCGCGTTGCCCGTCACAGCACAATACCTGGTGGCTCCGTTCAGTTCGTGGACGCGTCTGGCGCTCGCCCTCACCGCGGTGGTCGCGTTCCTCATGCTGCGCCTGTTCGGCGACCGCCTGAGCGGCTTGCGGTTTGCGCTGGGCCTGTCGGCGCTGGCGCTCATCGCGGGGTGGATATGGCCGTGATCGAGCGCGAAGCCCGCATCGTCAATCCGCTCGGGATGCACGTCCGGCCCGGGGCGGAGTTCGTCAAGATCGCGAACCGCTTCAAGTCGAACGTGCAGGTGTGCAAGGACGACGCGGTCGTGAACGGCAAGAGCATTCTCGGCATGATGACGCTGGCCGCCGAGTGCGGCTCGTCGATCCGCATCCGGACCGACGGACACGACGCGGAGGAGGCCATGGCGGCGCTGCTGGAGCTCGTCGCGGCGGGATTTCATGAAATGCACCTGAAGCCGGAAACAAAGGAAGAAGCGTGACGCCGGCGACCGAGCGTCTGCTGCGTGGCATCGGGGTGTCGCCCGGCATTGCCATGGGGCCCACCGTCACGGTGCGCTGGGCGCTGCCCGAGGTGCCGCACCGCGTCGTGCCGCGCACCCAGGTCGAGAAGGAGGTGCGGCGGCTGCGCGCGGCGCTCAAGGACGTGCGGCGCCAGCTGGGTGAGCTGCGCGCCCGCGCCGAGGACCGTGCCGGCGTCGATGAGGCTCGCATCTTCGACGCGCAGATGCTCATCCTCGAAGACAAGGAGTTCATCGACGGCGTCATCGAGCTGATTCGCGAGAACCACCTCACGGCCGAGAAGGCCTTCGAGTTCAAGACGCTCGAGGTGCGCGATCTCTGGACTGCGGCGGGGAACCCGCTGCTCAAGGAGCGGCTCGCCGACCTCACCGGTGTCGCGATCCGCGTCATCCAGCACTTGATGCACAGCGGCGGCGCCGACGTGTTGGAGATGATCACCGAACCGTCGATCCTCGTGGCGCGCGAGCTGTCGCCCGGGTTGACGGTGCAGCTCGATCGCGAACACGTCGTCGCGTTGATCAGCGAGGAAGGCACGCGGACGTCGCACGCCGCGATCCTGGCGCATTCACTCGGTATTCCCGCGATTTTCGGCCTGCGCGGCGCCGTCGCGCGAATTCGCCCCGGCACCAGGGCGATTCTGGACGGCACGAAGGGGACCGTGCTGCTCGATCCGACGCCCGCCGAGATCGAGGAAGCCGGGCGCACCGACACGCGCCGGCGCGAGCTCGCGGCGCGGATGGAGGAAGCCGTCGCGCAGCCGTCCGTCACCGTGGACGGCGTGCACATCGCACTGCGCGGCAACGTGGACCTGCCCGACGAGGTCACGGCCGCCAAAGTCCACGGTGCCGAGGGTGTCGGGCTGCTCCGGACGGAGTTCTTGATCACGGGACACAGTGAGCTTCCGTCGGAGGACAGCCAGGCCGAGTACTTCAAGCGCGTGGGGGAGGCCTTTCCGGGCCACCCGGTGGTGATCCGCACCTACGATCTCGGCGGCGACAAATTCCCGGCGCCGTTCCGCGGGCCCCCCGAACCCAATCCCCAGCTGGGCTGGCGGGCGGTTCGCGTCTGCCTCGACGAGCCGGAGATGTTCCGCACGCAGATTCGCGCCGTGCTGCGCGCGGGGGTCACGGCCAATCTGCAGATGATGATTCCGCTCGTCACGCGGCTCGATGAAGTCGAGCGCACGCGTGAGCTGATGGGTGAAGAAGCCGCCCGCCTCGAACGCGCGGGTATCGCCGCCGCGAAGAGCGTCCCCCTGGGAGTGATGGTCGAGACGCCGGCCGCGGCGGTGATGGCGGACCGGCTCGCCGAGATCAGCGACTTTCTCAGCGTCGGAACGAACGACCTCACGCAGTACACGCTCGTGGTGGACCGGGGCAATGCCCGCCTGGCCGACCGCTTCACGCCGCACGATCCGAGCGTGCTGCGCCTCCTCAAGCTCGTCGCCGAAGCGGCGCGCGCCGCCGGCAAGCCGGCGAGCGTGTGTGGCGAGATGGCCTCAGAGCCGCTCTCCGCCTTCCTGCTGCTCGGACTGGGGTATGAAACGCTGTCGGTCGCGCCGCCGGCGCTGCCCTTCATCAAGTGGCTCATTCGCCAGGTGACCACCGCGCAAGCGCGGTCGGCGGCGGCGGCCGCGCTCGCTGCTAGGTCTGCGGACCTCGCGCTCGACATATTACGTTTCGCTTTGGCGGAAGCAGTGGACGAGACGTTACTCGACCCCGACGCTCGGTTGCCCGCCGGAAGGCGCTCGGGTAGTTTGAAACTCTAACGGACTGGAACATGCCAACTCATCGCCACGTCTTCACTTCCGAATCGGTCACGGAAGGGCACCCCGACAAGATCGCGGATCAGATCTCTGACGCGGTGCTCGACGCCATTCTTGCCGAGGATGCCAACGCCCGGGTCGCCTGCGAAACCCTGGTCACCACCGGGATGGCCGTAATTGCCGGCGAAATCACCACCTCCACGTACGTCCACATCCCCGACATCGTGCGCGGCACGATCACCTCCATCGGGTACACCGACGCCAACTTCGGCTTCGATGCCCAGACCTGCGCGATCCTGACCACCATCGATCGCCAATCGACCGACATCGCCCTCGGGGTGGATACGGGCGGGGCGGGTGATCAGGGCATGATGTTCGGGTACGCGAGCGACGAGACGCCCTCGCTGATGCCGCTGCCGATCGTGATCGCGCACCGGCTGGCCGAGCGGCTGGCTCTGGTGCGCAAGAGCGGGGAGCTGCCCTGGCTGCGGCCCGACGGCAAGACGCAGGTCAGCGTGCTCTACGAAGGCTCGAAGCCCGTCGGCGTCGACACGGTCGTGGTCTCGGCGCAGCACTCGGACATGATCGATAACAAGGAGCTGCGCGCCGGCATTCTCGCGCATGTCATTCGTCCGGTCGTGGCCGAGGCCGGCTTCGACGTGAAGGACAAGGATGTGCTGGTGAACCCGACGGGCCGCTTCGTGGTCGGCGGGCCGCAGGGCGATGCGGGACTCACCGGTCGCAAGATCATCGTCGACAGCTACGGCGGCATGGCACGGCATGGCGGCGGCGCGTTCAGCGGCAAGGATCCGTCCAAGGTCGATCGCTCCGCGACGTACGCGATGCGCTGGGTGGCCAAGAACATCGTGGCGGCAGGCCTGGCACGGCGCTGCGAGGCGCAGGTCGCCTACGCGATCGGCGTCGCCGAACCCGTTTCGATCATGGTCGATACCTTCGGGACGAGCACCGTGCCGCAGGACGCGCTCGAGACGGCCGTGCGTGAAGTCTTCGATCTGACGCCCGCCGGCATCATCCAGGCCCTCAACCTGCGCAATCCCATCTACCGGCCGACAGCGGCCTACGGTCACTTCGGCCGCGCGCCGGAGCGGCGCAAGGTCGGCGACAAGGCCGTCGAACTGTTCACCTGGGAGCACGTCGATCGCGTCGAAGAGCTGAAGGTCGCCGCGGAACGGGCCTCCCGTACTTCCCGGAAAGCCAATGTCTGAGACGGCAACCAGAACGAAATCGACGCACGACATCAAGGACATCCGGCTCGCCGACGAAGGGCGGCGCCGGACCGAATGGGCCGAGCGGGCGATGCCGGTGCTGCGCCAGCTGCGGCAGCGGTTTGAGCGCGAGAAACCCCTGTCGGGCAAGCGGCTGGCCGCCTGCCTCCACGTCACGACGGAGACCGCGAACCTCGCCGTCAGCCTGCAAGCCGGCGGAGCGGACGTGGCGCTGTGCGCGTCGAACCCCCTGTCGACGCAAGACGACGTCGCCGCGCACCTCGTGCGCGATCATGGCATCAAGGTCTTCGCGATCAAAGGTGAGGACCACGCGACCTATTACGATCATATCCGCGCCGCGCTGGCGCACCGGCCCGACATCACGATGGATGACGGCGCCGATCTGGTCGGCGCGCTCCACATGATCGCCCTGAACCGCCTCGACGATCTGGCGCCGCCGGTCCGCAAGTGGGTCGAGACGCTGTCGTCTGCCGATCGCAAGGGGCTCGTCTCCGGGGTGCTGGGCTCGACCGAGGAGACCACGACGGGTGTGATCCGGCTCAAAGCCATGGCCAAGGACGGCGTGCTACAGTTTCCGGTGATCGCCGTGAACGATTCGCAGACCAAGCATCTGTTCGACAATCGCTACGGCACGGGCCAGTCCACGCTCGACGGCATCGTGCGCGCGACGAACCTGCTGATCGCGGGGAGCACGATTGTTGTGGCGGGGTATGGCTGGTGCGGCCGCGGGTTCGCGATGCGGGCGCGCGGCGCCGGCGCCAATGTGGTGGTGACCGAGATCGACCCGATGAAGGCGCTGGAAGCGCAAATGGATGGCTATCGGGTCATGCCGATGTCCGAGGCCGCGCCACTGGGTGATCTGTTTGTGACGCTGACCGGGAACGTGGAGGTCATCCGGGTAGAGCACATGCGTGCGATGAAGGACGGCGCCATGCTCGCGAACTCGGGACATTTCAACGTGGAAATCGACCTCGAAGGACTGAAGCAGACCGCCAAGGGACCGAAGCAGGTGCGCGAGTTTGTCGAGGAATGGCGCATCGGCGAGAAGCGTCTCTTTGTGCTCGCCGACGGCCGGCTGATCAATCTCGCCGCCGCCGAGGGGCACCCGGCGAGCGTCATGGACATGTCATTCGCCAACCAGGCGCTCGCGGCCGAGCACCTCGTCAACAACGCCAAGCAGCTCAGCAAGGACGTGCACCGCATTCCCGCGGAGCTCGATCACGAAATCGCGCGCCTCAAGCTGCAAGCGATGGGCGTCGCGATCGACACGCTCACACCGGCACAGCGCAAGTATCTCGCGTCGTGGGATATGGGGACCTGAGTGGCGTCGCCGGGGGGAGCGTTGTTGCAGGTGCGGGTAGCTCACCTCGGGCTGGATCGCACGACGAATACGCCGGTCGTGATTTTGCAGGAGCAGGACGGGCAGCGCGTCTTGCCTATCTGGATCGGACCAGCTGAGGCGAGCGCCATCGCGATGGAGCTGGCCGGGGTCAAGTTCTCGCGGCCGCTGACCCACGATCTGCTCAAGCAGGTCATCGTCGGCCTGGGCGCGGAGCTGCGCAAGGTGATCATCACCCAGGTGAAGGACAACACCTACTTCGCCGAGCTGCACATCTACCGGGGCGACACCGTCATTCAGATCGACGCGCGGCCCTCTGATTCGATCGCGCTCGCGCTGCGGCTCAAGACACCGATCTTCACGAGCGACACACTGCTCGAGCTGACGTCGATCGATACGACCGACAACACGATTCAGCCGGGCGGCACAGGACCCGGGGGCACGCCGCTCGATGCGGACACGCTGAAGTCATACCTCCAAAACCTCGATCCTGAAGATTTCGGCAAGTTCACGCCGTAGCCTCCTGGTTCTCGGGCTCGGTGGGTTCTTCACGCTTGCAGCTCAGGCGCCGGCCGGCCAGGTGAGCGTGAGCGGTCGCGTGCTCCGTGGCGGCCGCGACACCGTCCCGTTGCCGCATGCGTCCGTGATCCTGCATCGCATCACCCGCACCGGCGGCGGTCCCATCGACTCATCGCATACCGACGCGCGCGGCCGCTATCGCTTCGCGATCGGAGGAGCGGGGAAGGCGCCGGACACCAGCAGCATCTACGTCGTGAGCGCGTGGTACGACAGCCTCGCGTACTTCTCGCTCCCCGTGAACCTCACGGGAGGTCCTGTGGCGCACGTGGATGACATCGTCGCCTATCCGACCACTGTCAACACTCCCCCCATCCGTCTCGAGCGCCGGCTCGCCACCGTTGCGAGTGCCGGCACCGCAGGCACGCGCGAGGTGCTCGAAATCCTGGAGCTCGAGAACACGGGAGCGACCACGCGGATCACCAAGGACACGCTGTTTCCGACGTGGGCGGGGAGAGTCCCGTACGGCGTCGGGCAGCTGCGCGTTGGGCAGGGCGACGTGTCGCCGGACGCGATGTTGTTTCGCCACGACAGTGTCTTCGTGCTGGGCCCGGTTCCGCCCGGGCCGGTCAAGCAGCTCAGCTACGCGTACACACTGCCCGCTGGGCTAAGGGCGCTCGCCATTCCGATCGATCAGCCGACGGAGAATCTGAATCTGCTGATCGAGGACACGGTCGCGGTCGTCACCGCTCCGCGGCTCGCGTCGCTGGGCGTGCAACAGCTGGAGGGTCACTATTACGCCGCCTATCGCGCCGGCCCGCTCATGCCGGACGATCGGGTGGAGATTCAGCTGCCGGCGGGAAAATTTCGGGCCCAGACACTGCTTCCGTATGTCATCGCCGTGGTGATCGGCGGCATGGTGCTGGCGCTGGTGCTGGCGCTGGTGTGGGCCTTGCGGAAACGGCAGCCACCCGCCTAGACTGACCGAGTCAATCGTTTCGCGAACGGGGATTACGGAAGCCGGTGAGAGTCCGGCGCGGCCCCGCCACTGTAACGGGCAGGTGTAGCGGCTCAATGCCACTGGGGTGATCCCGGGAAGGCGAGCCGTTTGAGCCCGGAGCCAGGAGACGTCTTCGTTCGCGCCACCAGTCAATTCCCTCGCGGGAGGGATGGTGCTGCGCAGGCTTCTCGTTGGTCTCTGCGTTCTAGCTGCATGTCACACGCCGGCACCGCGCCACGACGGTCCGCCGGCCCGCCGCATCGTTTCGCTGCTCCCATCATTCACTGAAATCCTGTTCGACATCGGGGCCGGCGATCGTGTGGTCGGCCGGACAACCTGGTGCGACTATCCGCCCGCAGCCCTGGCCGTCCCCAGCGTCGGCGACGGGATACCGCCGAACATCGAGGCGGTCGCGGCCCGGAAGCCCGATCTCGTCGTCCTCTACAACTCTGGCCCGAACGTCACAGCCGCGCGGCAGCTCGAACGGATCGGCATTCAGACGGTGCTGCTCGATCTGAATCGCCTGGAGGATCTCGGCCCGGCGACGCGCACCCTGGGTCGCCTCACCGGCCTGGAGCAGCGCGCCGACTCGCTGGCCATCGCTCTGGACAGTGTTGCGTCCCAACACCCAGCCCCCCCCCCCAGCATCCAGTCCCTCGCTTTCATCGTCTGGGACAACCCACCGATCATCATCGGCCGCGGCAGCTATCTCGATGAGCTCGCCGCGTTGGCCGGCGCGCGGAACGTGTTCCACGACGTGGCCGCGCCGTCGTCGCAAGTGTCGCTCGAGACGATCGCCGCGCGCAATCCGCACTGGATCGCCGTGCTGGCGGATTCGGCTGAGACACCGGCGTTTGCCAAACGGCCCGAATGGCGTGTGGTGCGCGCCGTGCGCGAGGGCCACTTCCTGCTGCTCCGTGGCTCGTTGTTCGGGCGCCCGGGCCCGCGCTCGGGGCAGGCGGTCCACGAGCTGCGCACGCTGCTCGAGGGGGGGGGCGAACGATGAAATGGGCGCTGCTGTGCAGCGCCGCCGCGCTGGCGCTCATCGCGAGCGTGGTGCTGGGTCCCGCCGCCGTACCCTTCGGTGAGCTGCTCCATTCGGACATCGTGTGGAATCTGCGGGTGCCACGCGCACTGCTCGCCTTTCTGGTCGGCGGGTCACTGGGCGTCGCCGGCGCCGGGCTGCAGGCGCTGGTGCGCAATCCCCTCGCCGATCCGTTTCTCCTCGGCCTGTCGGGTGGCGCCGGGCTCGGCGCAGTCCTCGCGATCGCCCTGCACATCTCAGGTCCGTGGGCCCTGCCGATCGCCGCCTTCGTCGGGGCCCTCGCCGCGCTGGCGCTGGTCTATCGGCTGGGCCTGATCGGTGGCGCCGCGCTCGATCCGCGGATCCTGCTGCTCGGCGGCGTGGCGGTGGGCGCCTTTGCGGCGGCGATTACGACCGCGATCGTCTCGCTCGCGGATGCCGCCGAGCTGCGCAACGCCTTTCTCTGGCTATGGGGCGGGCTGTCGAGCGCATCGTGGGACGCCGTTCTGGTGGTCGCGCTGTACGCGCCGATTCCGCTGGCCATCCTCCTCGCCGCCTCCCGGCCGCTCGACCTGCTGGCGCTCGGTGAAGAGCCGGCCGCTTACCTCGGCGCCGACGTCGCGGCCGTCAAGCGGCGGGTCTATCTCGCCGCGTCGCTGCTCACGGCTGCGGCGGTCGCGGTTTCGGGCGTGATCGGGTTCGTCGGACTCGTGGTTCCGCACCTGGCGCGGCTCATGTGGGGTCATCGGCATCGCGTCCTGCTGCCCGCGGCGTTCATCGGCGGCGGCGCGTTGCTGGTCTTCGCTGACACGCTCGCGCGCACCGTTGTCGCGCCGCGCGAGCTCCCGGTCGGCGTCGTGACCGCGCTGATCGGCGTCCCCGTGTTTGCGTTGCTGTTGCGTCGCTGGACGATCGCATGAAACAGGTGCGTGGTGCACGGTGCGTGCGAGGGAGCGCGCGATGCTGAGGATCGAGAGCGTCCGCTATCGCTATCCCGGCGCAGCACGTGATGCGCTCGTGGAAGTGTCACTCTCCGTGGATTCGCGGCAATTCGTGGCCGTGCTCGGTCCCAACGGCAGCGGCAAGACCACGCTCGTACGAATCGCACTGGGCGGTTTAGTGCCGCTCATGGGACGTGCCGACGTGATCAGCCGTTCTGCATCCAGCTGGCCGCGGCGCGATCTCGCGCGCCTAGTGGGCGTGGTGCCGCAGCGCGAGGACAATCTCTTTCCGCAACGCGTGCGCGAGACGGTGCTGCTCGGTCGCTATCCGCACCTGTCGCTGTGGGGTCGCGAGCGCCCCGAGGACCACGCCGCCGTCGATCGTGCGCTGGCCGCGTGCGATGCCCAGCATCTGGCCGACCGTTGGGTGTGGACGCTCTCGGGCGGTGAGTATCAGCGCGTCCGCATCGCCCGCGCGCTGGCGCAGGAGCCACGCCTCCTGGTGCTGGACGAGCCGGGCATGTCGCTCGATCTGCGCCATGAGATGGGCCTGTTCGAGCTGGTCCGCGGGCTCGTCGACACGAGCGGCCTGGGTGTGCTGATGATCACCCACGATCTGAATCTTGCGGCGCGGTTTGCCGACTCGGTGCTGTTGCTCAGTGACGGCAGCGCAGTCGCATCAGGCGCTCCGGGGGACGTGCTCACGCGCGAAACCGTCGAGCGCGTCTTTGCCTGGCCCGTCGCGCTCCAGACGGTTGAAGGCCGGCCTAACCTGGTCCCGCTCCGCCAATCCAAGGAATCCCGCGCATGAACGTCGTATTGCTCGCACTCGTCCTGCTGCAGCAACCGCAGGATACCGTCGTCCTGAACCCGGTGGTCGTGACGGCCACTCGTGTCCCGATGCCCGCGGACGAGGTGTCGTCCGCGGTCACGGTGCTGCGCGGACGGGATCTCGTCGCCGCTGGGATTCGGACGGTGGCCGATGCGTTGCAGCAGGTCCCGGGAGCGACGCTGGTCGAGACGGGCAGTTTTGGCGGCCAGACGTCGCTGTTCATGCGCGGCGGGGAGAGCGATTACGTGAAGGTGTTGCTCGATGGCGTGCCGTTGAACCAGGCCGGTGGTGGCATCGATCTCGCCAATCTCACCACCGACAACGTCGACCGCATCGAGATTCTGCGCGGCCCGGCGAGCGTGTTGTACGGCTCCGACGCGATGACGGGCGTGGTGCAGATCTTCACGAAGACCGGCGCGGCGAGCCGCACGCGTGTGGGTGCGGAGCTGCGCGCCGGAACCTACGGTTCGAGCGATGCCGCGCTCGACGCCACGGGTGGAACAGCCACGCTGAGCTATTCCGCCCGGATTTCCCGATTTTTCTCGGGCGGGCTGTACCCGTACAACAACCAATACCGCAACAGCGTCATCAGCGCTGGGCTGCAGTTCGTCCCCGACGCCCGCTCGGACGTGCACCTGACGTATCGCTATGGCGACGACATCTATCACATCCCGACGGACGCCACCGGCGCGCCCGTCGACTCCAACCAGCGCGCGGCGGAACGCGGGCCGCAGCTCAGTGTGAACGGCGGCCATCGCTTCGGAAATCAGCTCGAGGCGCGCGTCATGGGGGCGGTGCGGGAAGCACGCATGACGTTCAACGACGAGCCCGATTCGCCCGGGGAGGATGGGACGTCTTGGAGTCGCGATTATGTGCGCCGGGCGAGCGCGACGTCGCTCGTGACCTGGCGTTCTCACGGCGCGATCACGTTGACCGGAGGAATCGAGTACGAGGACGAGCGGCAGCGCGGGACGAGCGAATTCAGCGCGTCGTTCGGGACGTTCCCGGATTCGATCCAGGTACAGCGCCACAACACCGGCTACTTCACGCAGGGTCTCATCACCGCCGGGCGCGCGGCGCTCACCGTGGGTGGCCGGCTCGATGACAACTCGCAGTTCGGCACGCACGCGACGTACCGCGCCGGGGTCGTGTATCGGCTGCTCGAGCAGACGCGCGTGCGGGTGTCGGGCGGGACCGGATTCAAAGAGCCGACGTTTTTCGAGAACTATGCGCATGGGTTCGTGCTGGGAAATCCCGATCTCCATCCCGAGCGCTCCGGCAGCTGGGAGGCCGGAATCGAGCAGCGCTTTGCGGCCAATCGCGCGGCGATCACGGTCACGTATTTCAGCCAACGATTCCGCGATCTGATCGAATACAATCCCGCGCCGCCCGCGGGACAACCCAATTACTTCAATGTGGGCGGGGCGATTGCCAACGGTGTGGAGACCACGGTGTCGGCGAATCCCTCGCCGGCGGTGGCGTTCCAGCTGCGCTACACGTACCTCCACACGCGCGTCGAACAATCGGGCGCGCCCAATGATCCGGATGGCCTGTTCGTGCCGGGCAAGACGCTCATTCGCCGGCCCGGACATCAGGTTGCTCCTGACGTCACGGCGACTGCGGGGCGGACCCATGTGTCGTTGGGCCTGACATGGGTGGGGAAGCGGGACGACCTCGACTTCAATCGCCCGGTCGGCCAGCGGCGCGTGACGCTCGATCCGTACACCCGCGTCAACGTCGCCGCCGAGTACGACCTCGGCCGGGTTGTGCTCTCGGCGCGTGTCGAGAACCTGTTCGATGATCAAACGCAGGAGATCGCGGGGTTCAAGCCGCGAGGGCGGACGGTGCTGGTGGGGGGACGGTTCTCGGTGGGGCTGTGACGGCTATATTTTTCGATGTGAGTCTTGTTTCCACACCCGCCATCGTGCTGCGCACATACCGCTACAGCGAGACGTCGAAGATCGTGCGGCTCGCGACGCGCGATTATGGCGTGCAGAGCGCCATTGCCAAGGGGGTGCTCCGGCCCCGCAGTCGGTTCGGCGCAGCGCTCGAAACGCTGAGCGAGGGCGTCGCGCAGCTCTATCACAAAGAGACGCGGGAGCTGCAGACGCTCGCGGCCTTCGATGTTATCCAGCTGCGTCGCGGTCTCGCCGCCGACCTGGGCCGCTTCGCGGGCGCGACCGCGCTCGCGGAAGTGATCCTGAAAATGGCGCCGCCGGCGCCGCTGCCCGCCGCCTACGACGCCTTTATTCAGGCGCTCGATGCGCTCGCCGGCGCACCGGCCGGCCAGGCGGACGCGGTCGCGGTGCGCTGGCTCTGGCTCGTCGTCGGCGTCCTCGGCTTTGCGCCACAGCTCGACGCCTGCGTGCGCGACGGCAACGACCTTCCGGTTTCCGGAACTGTGGCCTTCAGCGTCGCAGAGGGCGGTGCGTTGTGTCCGAGCTGCGCTGGTCTCCAGCCACCCACCAAGCTGCCGGCGCAGGCCTACCGCGATCTGGTCACGTTGAACGACGCTGACGCGGAGCTTCCCACGTTGGACAAAGCGCACGCGGCCGCCCATCGGCGGCTAGTGGCGCGCTTCATCCGTCATCATCTGGATGAATCGGCACCCCAGCAAAATGGGGGGGGCCGCGAGCCGCAAGCGACCGCGATCGACATCTGGGAGCGAGGCGCGTGGGTCGGTTCGTAATCGGGACCGCCGGGCACATCGACCACGGCAAGACCGCCCTCGTGAAAGCGCTCACGGGCGTCGACACGGACCGCTGGGAAGAGGAAAAGCGCCGCGGCATCACGATCGATCTCGGGTTCGCACCCATCGACCTGCCCGGCGGCATCGAGGCGAGCATTGTTGATGTCCCGGGGCACGAAGGATTCGTCAAGAACATGCTCGCCGGTGCGACGGGCATCGATGTCGCCCTACTCGTCATCGCGCTGGACGAGGGGCTGATGCCGCAGACCGAAGAGCACCTCGCCATTCTCGAGCTGCTCGGTGTCCGCCGCGGCATTCCCGTGCTCACCAAGCGCGATCTGGTCGATGCGGAGTGGCTGGCTCTCGTCCGCACCGAGGTCAGCGACCGCCTGTCCAAAAGCAGCGTGCGCTGGACAGAGCCGCTCGCGGTGTCGGCGGTGAAAGGCGAGGGGTTGGAGGATCTGAAAAAGGCGTTGGCCGAAGTCGTGGAGAATCTGCCGGAGCGGCCCGCGTCCGATCACTTCCGCCTGCCGATCGATCGCGTGTTCGCGCTCGCCGGCGCCGGTACCGTCGTGACGGGCTCAACCTGGAGCGGCACGCTGGCGGCTGGTGAGAGCGTGCGACTGCTGCCGCTCGATCGCGAGGTGCGCGTGCGCTCCATCGAAGTGCACGGGCAGGACACCAAGACCGCTGCTCCCGGTCGTCGCACAGCACTCGCCCTCGTCGGCGTGGCGCGCGAAGAACTGGAGCGCGGGCATGTGGCCGTGACCGGATCAGGCTGGTCGCCGACCGCCACGCTCGACGTCGCACTCCAGGCGCTGCCCGCGCTGCGGAAGCCGCTCGCGGTGCGAACGCGCGTCCGCGTGCACCTCGGCACCGCCGAAGTCATGGGTCGCGTCGCGCAGGTCCGCGCCATCGCGCCCGGTCAGACCGCTCTCGCTCGACTCTTGCTCGAGAAGCCCATCGTGGCGCGCGGCGGAGATCGCTTTGTCATCCGGAGCTTTTCGCCGGTTACGACGATTGGCGGTGGCGTCGTTCTCGATCCATTCCCGCCCAAGCGGCCGCGCGTTTCAGAACGCGGCCTGGCGGCCGGCCAGCCGCCTGCCGAACGCCTCAGCCGGTTCGTCGACGAAGCCGGTCTCGCGGGCGTGCGCGTGGGCGACCTGCCCGTCCGCCTCGGCATTCTTCCCGGCGATGTTGCACCAACGATCGCGGCGGCGGGGAAGGGCGTGCTAGCGCTTGGTGAGCTGCTCGTCGCCAGGCGGGCGATCGCCGCCGCAGTCGAACGCCTCGCCGCAGCGGTCACCGAGTACCACGAGACGCACCCACTCGATGCGGGGGTTTCCTTACAAGCCCTGCGCGCGAGTGTCAACGCGCCCTCGCAGGTGCACGATGTGCTTATTGACTTTGGCGTGAAAAAACAGGCATTTGAGCTTGCCGAGGGTGGCGCCGTCGTGCGGCAGCCCGGTTGGCAGGCTGCCATGCGCAGCCGCGCCGGCGATGCGGGCGGTCGGATCGCGCAACGACTGGCCGATGCCCGCTGGCAGCTCCCCACGGTATCGGAGTTGCAGCGCGAGCTGGCGGACCCTGCGGTGCCGGCTCTGCTTGCCCATCTGGCCCGTGAGGGTGCCGTCGAGCGTGTCGATCAGGAGCGCTATGCGCTGAAACAGTCGCTGGAGGAGTTCCGTCGGGCCGTCGAAGACACGCTGCGGGAGCTTGGCTCGGCGACGCCAGCGCAATTTCGGGACCGTCTCGGTCTGACCCGTAAGTATTTGATTCCGCTATTGGAATGGGCCGACCGGCGAGGGATCACCAGCCGTAAGGGAGATACCCGGGTTCTGCGTTCTTGACAGAGGAGAAGTGCGGTTCCTAGTTTTTGCTGTGGGAATACGTCACCACGCGCCCGTACCAACAAGGAGAGCGGTCTAACGCATCTTTACGTTCGCAGAGGAGTCGGAGATGAAGTTGTTTGTCTGGGCTGTGCTCGTCGGCGGGCTTGGATTGGTTACCGGTGTAGACGGGGTGGTGGGGCAGGGTTCGCCGCCGCCGGCGCCGCCGCAGGTCGAGCTGAAACAGAATTTCCCGAATCCCTTTAATCCGGCGACCACGATCCCGTTCACGTTGAGCGGTGAATCGTTTGCCAACGGTCACCGGCCGAAGGTGTCGCTCAAGATTTACAACGTGCTGGCGCAGGTCGTCGCTACGCCCATCCTTCAGGGGACGGGCGAGGATCTCGAGAATCTTGAGCTGACCTGCAGCACACCGAGCACGGGCTGCACGTTCAATGCGTACTGGGACGGGAAGGTTCTGAAGACGCAAACGGAAGCGGCGTCGGGAGTCTACATCTACCAGCTCGTGGTAGATGGGAAGCGGTTTACAAAGAAGATGATTGTGATGAAATAAGGACGGATAAAGGCGGATCAAACGGCGCGGTGGGTGACACCTACCGCGCCGTTTTGCCGCCCTTCCGCGCTTCTCTGTCTTTTTGGCATCTTTTCCAGGCACAGCGGTTGCTTGGAGGGTTTGGCATGATCCAACCGGATAGACTCACCATCAAGGCCGCCGAGGCTTTGCAAGCGGCTGCCTCCCAGGCGCGTGCCAACGGCAATCCCGTCGTCAACGACGCGCATCTGTTCTCCGCGCTGCTGCAACAGGACGAAGGCATCGTCGCCCCGCTGCTGCAGAAGGCGGGGCTGAATGTCACTCAGCTCCAGGCCGAGACCGAGCGCGAAATCGCCCGTTTCCCCAAGCAATCGGGCGGCGTCGAACCCACACTCGCTCGAGAGCTGTCCCGCGTCCTCGATCGCGCCGATGCGGAAGCCAAGACGCTGGGCGACGCGTACGTCTCCACCGAGCATCTCCTCCTGGCGCTGGCCGAGGAGAAGGGGACGACGGCCCGCGAGCTCCTCTCGGCGCATGGCGTGGATCGCGCGCAGCTGCTCGCCGCCCTCGAGGGCGTGCGCGGTGCGCACCGGGTGACCGATCAAGAACCGGAGAACAAGTACCAGGCGCTGCAGCGCTTCACCCGCGACCTCACCGAGATCGCGCGCAAGGGCAAGCTCGATCCGGTGATCGGCCGCGACGAAGAGATTCGCCGCGTGATGCAGGTGCTCTCGCGCCGCACCAAGAACAATCCCGTGCTGATCGGGGAGCCCGGCGTCGGCAAGACGGCCATCGTCGAAGGGCTGGCGCAGCGGATCGTCAACGGTGACGTGCCCGACTCGCTCAAGAACAAGCACCTCGTCGCGCTCGATATCGGCGCGCTTGTCGCGGGGACGAAGTACCGCGGTGAATTCGAGGAGCGGCTCAAGTCCGTTCTAAAGGAGATCACGACCACCGAAGGACGGTACATCGTATTCATCGACGAGCTGCACACGCTTGTCGGCGCGGGTGGCGCCGAGGGCGCCGTCGATGCGTCCAACATGCTCAAGCCGGCACTGGCGCGCGGCGAGCTGCACGTGGTCGGCGCGACGACGCTCGATGAGTATCGCAAGCATGTCGAGAAGGACGCCGCGCTCGAGCGGCGCTTCCAGCCGGTGTACGTCGGCGAGCCGACGGTCGAAGACACGATCGCCATTCTGCGCGGGTTAAAGGAGAAGTACGAGGTCCATCACGGCATTCGCATCACCGACAACGCGCTGATTGCCGCCGCGACGTTGTCGCACCGCTACATCACCGATCGGTTCCTGCCCGACAAGGCGATCGATCTGATCGACGAGGCGGCCGCGCGGCTGCGGATCGCGATCGACTCGCTGCCGCAGGAGATCGATGAAGTCGAGCGCAAGATCACGCAGCTCGAGATCGAGCTTGCCGCGTTGGCCAAGGAGAAGGACAAGGCCTCCAAGGAACGGCGCGAGAAGATCCAGCACGAGGTCGCTGAGCTGCGGGAGAAGTCCAATGCGATGAAGGCGCAGTGGACCGCGGAGAAGGACGCGATCCAAAAGATTCAGGCGCAGAAGGCCGAGCTCGAGCAGCTGCGCACGGAGGCCGAGCAGGCGACGCGGCGCGGCGATCTGCAGAAGGCTGCCGAGATCGGCTATGGGCGCGTGCCGGCCACGGAGAAGGAGATTCAGGCGCTCGAGAAACGCCTCGCCGAGATCCAAAAGAAGGGCAAATACCTGAAGGAAGAGGTCGACGCGGAGGATATCGCGGGGATCGTGTCGAAATGGACGGGGATTCCGGTGACCAAGATGCTCGAGTCGGAGAAGGCGCGGCTGCTCAAGCTCGAGGACGAGCTGGGCCGCCGGGTGATCGGGCAGCGTGAGGCGCTCGCGGCGGTGGCGAATGCGGTGCGGCGCGCGCGCGCGGGCATGCAGGATCCGAACCGGCCCACCGGCTCATTCATCTTCCTCGGTCCCACGGGGGTCGGCAAAACCGAGACGGCGCGCGCCCTGGCGGAGTTCTTGTTCGACGACGAGCGGGCGCTCGTCCGGCTCGACATGTCGGAGTACATGGAGAAGCACGCGGTGGCGCGGATGATCGGCGCGCCCCCGGGATATGTCGGCTACGAAGAGGGCGGGCAGCTGACCGAGGCGATTCGCCGCCGGCCGTATGCGGTCGTGCTGTTCGACGAGATCGAGAAGGCGCATGCCGACGTCTTCAACGTGCTGCTGCAGATTCTCGACGACGGCCGGCTCACCGATTCGCAGGGGCGCACGGTCGATTTTCGCAACGCGGTGTTGATCATGACGTCCAACATCGGCTCGCAATATCTCATCGAGGCGGGCACGGGCGGCGTGGCGTGGGAGCAGGCCGAGACGAAGGTGACGGAGCTGTTGCGCCAGGCGTTCAAGCCGGAGTT
>DASZCG010000309.1:0-7438 GCA_035943355.1 Gemmatimonadales bacterium | reverse complement strand
CGAGGGTGTATCTTTCGGCCGAGGTGATCTGGTGATACGTCATCGTGGGCTTCCTTCTCTTGGTGGAGACTGAAGCCTATGGTATCGCCAGGTCACCTTTTTCGTCGGAGGTGGTGTTGCACTTACTATATGAATGCACGCGGCCTAACACGCGATTGAAGCTGACGGCGCCCGTCGTCTAAGGAGGAGACTCTCGACGATGAGACTGCTCGTGTTTGGCGCCACCGGCGGAACAGGTGGCCGGATCGTTCAACAGGCCCTCCAGCAGGGGCATGTGGTGACAGCGTTTGCGCGTGATCCAGGGAAAATCCATGTGACGCACGACAATTTGCGCGTCGTCCGCGGCGACATCCTGCAACCGGACTCGGTCGAAACGGCTGTGGCAGGACAGGACGCGGTTATGTCCGCGCTCGGCATTCGTCTGCCTGTTAGGATCGTGATTCTGATTGTCGTCGCGTGCCAGATCATCGTCCGAACAGTGGCCCTCTCACGGCCCGCTGCCATGTTCGTTGAACTGGGCGTGCCAATCCTTGCCATCCTGCTCCTGTCTCGGCGGAAGACTACCCTCTCTGAAGGCACGCGGAATATCGTTCGGGCCATGGAACAGGCCGGGATCAAGCGATTTGTCTGCGAGTCTTCGCTCGGCGTCGGTGATAGCAAATGGAAGCTTGGGGTAGTCCACAACCTCATTGCCATTCCCTTGTTCCTGCGGAACATCCTCGCGGACAAGGAGGCGCAGGAGCAGATCATCGCTAGCAGCAGCCTCGATTGGGTGATCGTCCGTCCCGCGGCCCTCACAAATGGTCCGCAGCGGAACGTTTATCGCGCTGGCTCCGACGTCGGCCATTGGTTCTTCCCGTCGAGAATCTCACGCTCAGACGTCGCCAACTTCATGCTCAAGCAGCTCAGCAACGGGGAATACGTGCGAAAGACCCCCGGTCTCGCGTACTGAGCACCCACCGACCAATGGACTGGCCGCTCGATGCGCAGGCGCTGTTCTTTGAACAGGGATAGCGATATCGTGAGCCGCCTAACATGCCCTTGAGGCTGGCGGGCGCCGCGATACCATTTCATTTGTGTTCCAGCGGTCATTCAGTGATATCCCAAGCTGCCGAGCGCCCCGCGAGTGAGCGCGCCGCAGCTCAAGCGCCATCCGTCAGGCGGCGGCCTACTGTCAATGACGCGATCAACTGCGACCGATCAGCGCGCCAAGAAGTCCACGAGGCCCCTTCCGATCAAGCGGTTCGCCAAACCGTCAGCCTGGGAAGCGTGGCTTGACACGCACCACGCGAGGTCCCCGGGCCTCTGGCTGGAGTTCGCCAAGAAAGGCCAGCGTCCAGCTTCGCTGTCACACGCGGACGCCCTCGAGGTCGCCCTCTGCTACGGCTGGATTGACGGTCAGACCGCGGCCGGCACGACGGGGTGGTGGCGTCAGCGCTTCACGCCGCGTGGGCCGCGGAGCAAGTGGTCGAAGATCAACTGTGCGGCCGTCGAGCGGCTTCGGACCCAAGGGCGGTTGGCGCCTGCCGGGCTGCACCAGATGGAGGCCGCCAAGCAAGATGGCCGCTGGGCAGCGGCCTACGCGTCTCAACGCACGATCACCGTCCCTAGGGACCTTCAGTCGGCGCTCGACGCCCGTCCTCGCGCCAAGCTGTTCTTCGCGGAGCTCGATAGCAAGAACCGCTACGCAATTCTCTACCGGCTCCACGAAGCCAAGAAGGCGGAAACACGCCAGCGCCGGCTGGAGAAGTTCGCCAGCATGCTGGAGGCTGGCCAGACCCTGCATGAGCAGCCGGGCGGCTCCGGCCGCCGCTCGAACGTTCACAAACAGAATGCTACCTCAAAAAGCCGTGCCTAAGCCGCGCCCCCTCTCGTTCGCGCTGCTGGTGCTACTCGCGGGCTGCGCCCTCCAGAGCTGGCCGCAGACCGGTGACCGCTCCGTCGTCGCCGGCACCATCACGCAGCAGGACAGCCGCACCACGGCGCTGCTGCAGGCGGTGAGCGCGGTCGACGACAGCGTGGTGTGGGTCGCGGGGCACCGGGCGACCTGGGTCCGGACCGTTGACGGCGGCCGCACCTGGGTGCCGGGCGCGATGACCGGCCCGGATTCCGCGCTCGAGTTCCGTGACGTAGCGGCGGTGAGCGCCACCACGGCGTACCTGCTGGCGGCCGGCCCCGGCGAGCAGTCGCGCATCTACAAGACCACCGACGCCGGGCGGAGTTGGCAATTGCAGTTCATGAACCGCGACTCGGCGGCCTTCTATGACTGCTTCGACTTCTGGGACGCGACGCACGGGATCGCGGTGAGCGACGCGGTGCGCGGCAAGATGATCGTGATCCGCACCGACGACGGCGAGCAGTGGAGCGCGGTCGCCGAGGACGGGATGCCGCCGGCCTTGCCGGGCGAGGGGTCGCCCGCGGCCGGCGGCACCTGCCTGACGGTGCGGGGCCGCGCGCGGGCCTGGTTCGGAACGGAGCCCCATGCCCGGGTCTATCGGTCCGACGATCGCGGCCGTCGCTGGGCCGTGGTGACGACGCCGATCGTGACCGGCGAGGCGACCGGGGTCGCCACGCTGGCGTTCCGCGACGAACAGCACGGCATGGCGCTGGGGGGCCACCTCCTCAAGGGTGACGACCGCAGCGACAGCGTGGCGGCGGTGACCAGCGATGGCGGTGAAACGTGGACGCTCGTGAGCCGTCCGACGTTCAGCGGCGCGGTCTATGGCGCCGCGGCGGTATCAGGCATGCCGAGCTACGTCGTGGCAGGGCCGAAAGGACTCGACTGGACGGCGAACGACGGCCGCTCCTGGACCAACCTCAGCGACTCAGCCTATTGGGCCGTCGACTGCACCTCGCGCCGTGCCTGCTGGGCGGTGGGGCCGCACGGGCGCATCACCAGCGTCACATTCGGGCCGCCGGCGGTCCCACGCCACCCGTCGAACGAACGCTGAAGTTGACCCGAACCAGACTACGGGTGGCTCCTGGCCCTGGAGCGGGCTAACCTTGCTCGTCTACCCCATCGGCGGTGCTCTCACGTATGCGACCCCTTCGGTATTCCATCAACGTCACATTGGACGGATGTTGCGATCATCGTGCAGCGATCGCGGACGAAGAGCTGCATCGTCACGCGGTCGAGAACCTCGCGCAGGCCGATGCCCTCCTTTTTGGCCGGGTGACCTACGAAATGATGGAGGCCGCGTGGCGGCCGGTGGCGCGGACGGGAGCGAGGCCTGATTGGATGGCGGATTGGGTGGTTCCCTTCGCCCGGACGATCGACGCAGCAAAGAAGTACGTCGTGTCGAGCACCCTGGACCTGGTCGACTGGAATGCGGAGCTCGTCCGCGGAGATCTGGGGAAGGCCGTTCAGCAACTCAAGCAGGTGTCGGGTAAGGGACTGTTCACGGGAGGCGTGAAGCTCCCGTTGGGATTGGCGGAGCTGGGATTAATCGATGAGTACGAGTTCGTGGTGCACCCCAGGCTAGTGGGCCATGGGCCGACGTTGTTCGCGGGGCTGTCGAAGTACGTCGACTTGAAGCTCGTGAGCCGGCTGGAATTTGGCTCGGGGGCGGTGGCGCTGCGGTATGAGCCGAGACGGTAGCCATCATGACACAGCTCGGCTTCAGCGGGGTCGGCGTGGACTTCGGCGCCACGACGCTCTTCTCCAACATCTCCTTCACCGTCGCGCCCGGCGAACGCTGGGGGATCGTGGGCCGGAACGGGACGGGGAAGACCACGCTCTTCCGGCTGCTCACCGGCGAGCTCGAGCCCACGCGCGGCACCATCGCGCGCGCGCCGAGTCTGCGGGTGTCGCTGCTCGAACAGCACCGCAACTACGGCGCGGCCACCACGGTCTGGGAGGCCGCGGCCGGCGAGCTGGCCGAGCTCCTGGCGCTCGAGCAATCGCTCGTCGAACAAGCAGCGAACCTCGCCCACGACGCGTCGCCCGAAGCGCTGGCGCGCTACGGCGAGGATCTCGAGCGGTTCGAGCATGAGGGCGGCTACGCCGTCACGTCGCGAATCGATGCGGTGCTGCACGGGCTCGAATTCGATCCTGCCAAGGCGCGCCTCACCCCCCTCTCCGCGCTCTCGGGCGGCGAGCTGGGCCGGCTCGGCCTGGCCCGCCAGCTCATGACGACCGCCGACGTCCTGCTCCTCGACGAACCGACCAATCACCTGGACCTCGAAACGACCGGCTGGCTGGAGCAGTACCTCGCGGCGAGCGACCGGACGGTGCTGCTCGTGAGTCACGACCGCGCCTTCCTCGCGGCCACTGTGGATCACGTGCTCCACCTCGAAGGCGGTACCGCGACGCCCTACTCCGCGGGCTACAGCGATTTCGTGGCGCAGCGCACCGAGCGCCGGCTGGCCCAGCAGCGCGCGTTCGACCAGCAGCAACGGACGATTGCCAAAGAGAGCGACTACATCGCCCGCAACATCGCCGGCCAGAACAGCCGCCAGGCCAAGGGCCGGCGCAAGCGCCTCGAGCGTCTGCCTCGACTCAGTCCGGTGATCGGGGCGGAGGGCACGATGGCGCTGCAGTTCGACGTCGCCGAGCGGGGCGGGGACCAGGTGTTGACCGCGAAGAACGTCAGCGTGGGCGTCGGCACACGCACGCTGGTGGAACGGTTCAGCGGAACACTGGAACGCACCGGCGTTCTGGGAGTGCTCGGGCGCAACGGGGCGGGGAAGTCCACGCTTCTCAAGGCACTGCTGGGTGAGCATCCGACCGAGGGGGGCGAGCTCGGCCTCGGCGCCTCCATCACCCCCGGCTATTACCGGCAGGATCTCGCGCAAGTCCCGCTCGAGCGCACGCTGTACGAGGTGATCGAAGCGTTGCGCCCGAAATGGGAGCGCGGGCAGATCCAGGGCCACCTGGGGCGCTTCGGGTTCTCCGGCCAGGAGGTGCTGCGACGCGCCGACTCGCTCTCGGGAGGGGAGCGCGCCCGCCTCGCCTTGGCGATGCTCATGTTGTCGCGGGCCAACCTGCTGGTCCTGGACGAGCCGACGAATCATCTCGACGTCGAATCCATCGAGGCGCTCGAAGACGCGATCGAGCGATACGACGGCACGGTGATCCTCGTGAGCCACGACCGCGCGCTGCTGCGCGCCTTGACGACGCGCATCTGGATCCTGCACGACCGGCGCATGACCGAGTTCGCCGGTGGCTTCGCCGAGTGGGAGGAAGTGAGCACGGAGCGCGCGCACGCGGCGGCCGTCCAGGCCGCCGAAGACCAGGCGCTGCGGCAGGTGCACGAGCGCCAGCGCGTCGCCCCATCCCCGAAGGAAGATCCACGCAAGGAGTTGCGTCGGGCCCAGCGCGAACTCGAGGCCGCCGAGGCCCGCGTGGCGGAGCTGGAATCGCAGGTCGCCGTGGTGGTCGCGAAGCTCGAAGACCCAGCGCTCTACACACGTCCTGACGGCGCTGCAACCGCACATCAGCTCGGCACGCAACTCGAGACCCTGAAGCGGAACCTCGACGCGGAGCTGGAGCGGTGGGCCCGCGCCACCGAGCAGGTCGAGATGCACACACGGGGAGGCGGCTGACGTGAGCACACAACTGGTTCGCGAGCTGGAACGGACTCGAGACGAGACGCTCAAATGCTTCTCGTTGAACCAACGCGACCTCGCGCGAATCTATGCGCCCGGCAAGTGGTCCATCAGTTATGTCCTGCATCACCTCTCCGATAGCGAGACAGTGTTCTTCGACCGCATCCGCCGGGTGCTCAGTGAGCCGCGCCCTGTCTTGTGGGTCATGGATCAGGATGCCTGGGCCAAGGGGCTCGATTACTCGCGGGTACCGCTCGATCTCTCTCGCCACGTGTACGAATCGGTTCGCAACGCAATCATCTACTATGCCGAGCGGCACTACGAGCGGAATGGCCATCTGGAGTGGGTCCACAGCGTGGACGGAGTGCGCACATTGAAAGACGAGTTCGATAAGGTCGGCGCTCACAATGAGCATCATTTGAGTCAAATCCGGTCGGCCCTGGAGCACGACGCCACATGATCAGATTTGCCTTCCCCCGCGCGCTGACCGGATCGCTGGTCGTTGCCGTCGCGATCGGCTTCCCGATGCGATCGGTCGCCCAGGAGCTCACGCCCGCCGAGCGCGGGCAAATCGACAGCGGCGCCGCCCTAGTGCTCAGATCGACGGGCGCGCCGAGTGCGTCGATCGCCGTCGTGCGCAGGGGACAGATCGTCTACGAGCGCGCGTACGGCAACGCGCGGGATACGACCGCTGCGAATTCCTCGATGCGCTACGCGATCGGATCGGTCAGCAAGCAGTTCACCGCGACCGCGATTCTGCTGCTCGCCGAGGCCGGAAAGCTGTCACTCTCCGATCGCGTTGCGAAATGGTTCCCGCAGCTCACGCGGGCGAACGATATCACCATTGCGCAGCTGCTCTCCATGACGTCCGGTTACCAGGACTACTGGCCGCAGGACTACGTCTTCACAGATATGCAGCGGCCCTCCACCGCGCAGGCGATCATGCAGCGCTGGGCCGCCAAGCCGCTCGATTTTGATCCCGGTACCAAGTGGCAATACAGCAACACCAATTACGTCACCGCTGCGGTGATCGTGGAACGGGTGTCGGGCATGCCGCTCATGGACTTTCTACGGCAGCGAATCTTCACGCCGCTCAAGATGACGTCGGTCGCCGATTTCAATGCCGGCCCGCTCCAGCAGAGCGATGCGCAGCCATATCTGCGCAATGCGCTGGGGCCGCTCCGCGCTGCGCCGAAAGAGGCGACCGGGTGGCTGTTCGGTGCCGGACAGCTGGCGATGACGGCGCACGACCTCGCCGCGTGGGACATCTCCGTCATCAAACAGACGGTGCTCCGGCCGGCCTCGTACAAACAACAGCAAACCGAAGTCGTCCTCGCTGACGGAACCGGGACCGGCTACGGCCTCGGCGTCGGCATCGGCACGCCCGGCGGCCGCCGCCGCATCGCGCACGGAGGCGCGGTGTCGGGATACACGACCACCAACTACATCTATCCCGACGACAGCGCCGCGATTGTCGTCTTTACGAACATCTATCCGGGGGCGGCGGGCGCGGCCGGGCAGCTTGCGGGGCGCGTCGCGAGCGTCATCTTCGCCCAGGTCGATACGGCCGATGCCAGCGCGCGCGACTTGGCGCGCCGGATCTACGACGGCCTCACGCAGGGCACGATCGATCGCGCCCTGTTCACACCGGCAGCGAATGCCTACTTCAATCAGGAAACCCTGTCGGATTACGCCGCGAGCCTCGCGCCGCTGGGAGCGCCGAGTGAATTCTCGTCGACGGGCAAATCGCTACGTGGCGGCATGGTGCTTCGCTTCTATCGAATTCGGGCCGGGGATGTGGTGATGGACTTGACCACGATGACACTGCCGGATGGACGCATCGATCAGTATCTCATCGAGCGAGAAGGGTAGGGTCGCGAGGCGGCGTCAT
>DASZCG010000308.1:0-2184 GCA_035943355.1 Gemmatimonadales bacterium | reverse complement strand
GCGGCGGCCTGTGCGACGTCTCGCTCGCGCTCTTGCCGGGAGAAATCGCTGGGATTGCCGGCCCCGCCGGCGCTGGTAAGAGCACAGTGCTGCAGATCGCCGCAGGGTGCCTGCAGCCGCCCCGCGGAGAAGCGCGGGTGTGCGGGATCAGCGCCACGCATCCCGCGGCGCGACGGCTGGTGGGATATGCGCGCGATGGCGCGGTGTTTCCACCGTCCCTCACGGTGCGTGAAGTGCTGATGTACTACGCCCGTCTGCACGCCGACGGAAACGGCGACCTCGCGGCGCGGCGCCTGGCGCGTGAGGCATTCGATGCGTCCGGGTTGGGTGCGGCGGCCGACCTGCTCGTCGGTGCACTGGGTCGGGCTGATCTCCAGCGATTGGCGCTGGCTCAAGCGACCCTGGGGCATCGCCGTGTGCTGGTGCTCGACGAGACCTTGTCCGAGCTCGATGCGGCGGCACGCCGAGACTTACGGTGGCGGATCGCCGGACTCGCGGCGGCCGGTGTCGCCGTCTTGATCGCATCCCGGGACCCGGCAGCGCTGGAGCGGCTCGCCGCGCGGGTATTGATCCTGCGCGAGGGTCGCATCGTGCGCGCCGGTCCAGTGCCGGAGCTGATCGGCGAACGAGTGCTCGAAGTGATTCTCGACGCGCCGCCCCGAGAAGCACCCCCCGGCTTTCGGGTGACCGAAGCCGGTATCGAGGCGTCGCTGAACGGCAGAACGGTGGAAGCCGCGCTCGCGCTGTGCCGGGCTCACCGTCTTCCCGTGCGAGCGTCGCGGGTACGCGTGAAGTCGTTGGAAGACGTAGTGCTCGACGCACACGACGCGCCGATGCACTGACTTTTGCGCACCGCGGCGGGGTGCTAGGTTTTTCCAACAGTGCCCAACACACCGCCTGCGCTGTACAACACGCTCACCCGCCGTGTCGAGCCGCTCCAGCCGCTCGCGCCGCCGCGCGTGACGCTGTACACCTGCGGCCCCACCGTTTGGAACTACGCGCACATCGGCAACTTCCGCACCTTCCTGTTCGAGGATCTGCTGCGTCGCTGGCTGGAGCACTCGGGGTACGATGTCTTTCACATCATGAATCTCACCGATGTGGACGACCGCACCATCAAGGCCGCGCGGCAGGCCGGAAAGAAGCTCACAGAGCACACCGCGCCGTTCACGCAAGCCTTCTTCGAGGACCGGGATTATCTGCGCATCAAGCCGGCGCACGTGTACACCCCGGCGACCGAGTACATGCCGCAGATGATTGCGCTCGTCTCCCGGCTGCTCGAGCGCGGCGTCGCATATAAAGGAGAGGACGGCTCGGTCTACTTTGCGATCGCGAAATTCCCGACCTACGGCCGGCTGTCGCAGCTCGACCGGCGCGAGATCAAAGTCGGCGCGCGGGTGGCGAGTGACGAGTATGCAAAAGGCGACCCGAGCGATTTCGCCCTCTGGAAGAAAGCGGATGCCGACGATGAGGCCGTGGGGGCGGCGTGGGACGCGCCGTTCGGACGCGGGCGTCCCGGCTGGCATCTCGAATGTTCGGCGATGTCGCTTTCGGAAATCGCGAAGTGCTGCGGTGTGCAGACGCTCGACGTTCACGCCGGCGCCATCGATCTGATTTTTCCGCATCATGAGAACGAGATCGCGCAATCGGAAGGCGCGACGGGACAACCGTTCGCCCGACACTGGGTGCACGGCGAGTTCTTGAATGTGCGCGGCACCAAGATGTCGAAACGATTCGGCAACTTTCTCACGGCGCGCGATCTGCGCGAGCAAGGAGTCGATGCGGCCGCGGTGCGGTTGCTGTTTTTTCAAACGCATTACCGGCAGCCGGTGGACTTCACCGATGAAGCACTCGAGGCTGCGAAAGAGGGAGTGCGGCGGCTGGGAGAGTTTCGGAATCGGTTGGGAGACGGAGCAGGGAGCAAGGAGCAAGGAGTAGGGAACAAGGAGCAAGGAGCAACTGCCCTCACGACGCTCGCGGGCCAGATGGAGAGCGATATCAGCGCCGCGCTCAATGATGATCTCAACGCTCCGCGCGCGGTTGCGGCGCTATTCGAATTCGTGCGCGCGGCGAATCGCGAGCTGGACAAACCGGAGCCGCCGCGAGGCGTGGCGCGCGCGCTCGAGGCGTTCCAGCGGGTGGCCGGCAAAGAATTGCTGGACGTGTTGCCGACCGAGCGCGCCG
>DASZCG010000307.1:0-2776 GCA_035943355.1 Gemmatimonadales bacterium | reverse complement strand
ATCCTGCCGATGGGCGCGTCGCTGTGGGAGACCGATCACGTCATCGGCCACGAGTTGACGCACGCCTTCCAATACGACATCACCGGCGTCGGCCGCAGCAACTCCAGCGCGGGATTGAACCGCGTGCCGTTGTGGTTCATCGAGGGCATGGCGGAGTACATGTCGCTGGGCCCCGTCGACCCGAACACGACGATGTGGATGCGCGACGCGGTGCGCCGCGGCGAGCTCCCCAAGTTCCGCGATCTCGACAACCCGCGATACTTCCCCTACCGCTGGGGCCAGTCGTTCTGGTCCTATCTGGGCGGCACCTACGGCGACGACATCGTCGGCGCGCTGCTGCGCTCCGCCGGCAGAACCGGCAACGTGATTGGCGCCCTGGAAGTCATGACGCACCGGCCGGCGGACAGCATCGTGGCCGAGTGGCATCGCGCGCTCACGGAGGCGACCGAGCCGGTCGCCGTGGCGACAGGCATCCAGCTGCCGACCGATAAGGCGCACGTGCAGCAGGAGCGGCAGATGCCCGTGACCACCGCGGGTGCGCGGCTGGTCGTGAGTCCCGGCCCGCAATCGCACTACAACATCGCGCCCGCGGTGAGCCCCGATGGGAAGCGCATGGTCTATATGTCCGACGCGGGACTGTTCTCCATCGACATGTATCTCGCGGACGCCGTGACGGGCCACACCATCCGCACGCTGGTCTCGGCCACGCGCGATCCGCACCTCGAGAGCATGCAGTTCATCAACTCCGCCGGCGCCTGGGATGCGACAGGAAGTCGTTTCGTCTTCGGCGCGGTGGTGACGGGGCATCCGGCGCTGCGGATCGTCAAAGGCAACAACGGCGATCTGGTGAAGGAGATCAAGTTCTCGGAGCTGGGTGAAATCTTCAATCCGACGTGGTCGCCTGATGGCAAGCAGATCGCATTCAGCTCCCAAGTAGGAGGCGTGACCGATCTCTTTACGTACGACCTCGAGAGTGAAAAGCTGACGCGCCTGACCGATGACCTCTTCGCGGACCTGGAGCCCGCCTGGTCGCCGGACGGCAAATACATCGCCTTCTCCACCGATCGGTTCGAGACCTCGATCGACAGCTTGATCTACGGCCAGTACCAGCTGGCGCTCATCGATGTGAGCGGTGGAGCGCCCGGACAGATCACGCGGCTCCCCTATTTCAAGGGCGCCAAACACATCAATCCGCAGTGGAGTCCCGACGGGAAGAGCCTGTACTTCATCGGCGACCCGGGCGGGATCAGCAACGTGTTCCGGCTCTCGCTGGCCGACGGCGCCATCAAACAGATCACGAACGTGTTCAGCGGTGTCAGTGGCATTACGAACCTGAGTCCCGCATTGAGTGTGGCGCAGAAGACCCCCCGAGCGGTCTTCAGCGTGTACACGGGCGGGGGCTATTCGATTCAGAGCATCGACGACCTCGATGCGACGCCGGGCACCCAGGTCACCCAGCTGCCGCCGTCCGCCAAGGAATTGCCGCCGCTCGAGCGTGAAGAAGGCATCGTCGCGGTGATCGCTGATCCGACGACGGGACTGGTGGATCAGAGCACGCTCGCCGTCGAGAGCTCGACCAAGACGTACCGTCCCGCGCTGTCGCTCGACTTCATCGCGCAGCCCAACCTCGCGGTCGCCGCGGACCGGTTCGGCACCTACGTCGGCGGCGGCGTCACGCTCTACTGGAGCGACATGCTGGGCGACCACAACCTCGTCACGATGGCGCAGGTGAATGGTCGCATTGGCGACTTTGCGGCGCTGGTCGGCTATCAAAACCGCAGACGCCGGCTAAACTGGAGCGTCGGCGCGCAGCAGCTTCCCTATATCAACAGCTATTTCGCCACCACTACCGACCCCAACGGCAACTACGTCGAGATCACCGAGCGCTTCAAGCAGACGAGTCGCGAGGTCGTCGGCGTCATGGCGTACCCGCTCAACCGCTCATTCCGGTTCGAAGCATCGGCCAGCGCGCAACAGATCTCGTACAGCGACGAGGTTCAGAAGATCGGGTACGATCTCACCAGAGGCGGCGCGGTCGTCTACGACTCGACCATCCACAACCCCGTCCCGGCGGCGCTGGGGCTCGAGGGGGCGACCCTCGCGTTGGTGCGCGACAACACGTTCTTCGGCGCGACCGGCCCGATCCTGGGCGATCGCTGGCGCATCGAAGCGGATCCTACGTATGGAACGTTGAACTTCTTCACCGGATTGATCGACTACCGCAAGTACGTCATGCCGGTCCGTCCGTTCACGCTCGCCGGCCGCTTCCTGGGTATCGGGCGCTTTGGAAAGGACGGAGACGACCCCCGCATGTATCCGATGTACATCGGATATCCGAGCCTCGTCCGGGGCTACGACATGGGGAGCATCACTCCGAGCGAATGCCCGGCCAACTCGGCTTCGTGCCCGTTATTCGACAACTTGTTCGGCAGCCGCATCATGGTCGCCAGCATGGAGCTGCGTTTCCCGCCGTTCGGCGTCTTGCACGCGGGGGGCGGCTACTACGGCATTCTGCCGGTCGACGCGGCCATCTTTTACGACGCGGGCGTTGCCTGGACCTCGGTGGAAGGGGCCCAGATCTTCGGAACCCCGGGTGGACGCCCCGTTTACCGCAGTGCGGGCGTGTCGTTCCGCATGAATCTGCTCGGCTTCGCAATCGGCCAGATGGACGTCGTCCATCCGTTCAACCGGCCGCAGAAAGACTGGATGGTGCGGTTTAGCCTGACGCAGGCGTACTAACCACGACGTTCGTTGTGAACGCTGGCCCATCTGGCAG
>DASZCG010000306.1:0-5206 GCA_035943355.1 Gemmatimonadales bacterium | reverse complement strand
CCCGAAGCGCCGAGGTACTCGACGATCTCGTCGGCGTGGACGGCGAAATGGTAGAAGCGCCGTCCGATGCAGCCCGAGAAACAATCGCCGTAGCCAACGCTGTAATCGAGCAGCACGCGCGATGCCTCGATCGATCCCGAGATATTGTTACCATCACCAATCGAGCTGTTGGGCTCTGCAAATCGTACGCCGGCGATCCCAACGAAGCGTTGCGCGAGTGCTGTGATGTTGAGAGGCTGGGGCGGTCCGATGGTGATGAGGACGTCACCATTCGTCATCGTGTACACGCTGCCCACCGACAATGCGTAGCGCGCCAGCAGGGCATCGACGTCGGGATCGCCCGTGGGAATCTCGCGGCGCGCTAACCGTTGTACCCACTCCTCGGTGCCCAGGAGCTGCAGGAGCAAGCTGCGTGTTGTCGGGCCACGTGTGTGAATCTGAAAGACATCCACCACCGTGTCGCGCGCCGGCAGCGCGGTGGCGTTGTAGACCAGTACGAGCGCGTTGTAGTAGGGCCGCGTCGCCTCATCGGGAATCGAGATCTCGGAGGATCCGTTGGCCTGCAGGTCGCGCAGCGCCAGACTGGCGGCGTCCTCGAAATAGGCAGCGCGCAGTTCGGGAGGCACGCGCGAATCGTCGACACTCGACGGGAGCGAACGGGGCGCGGTCGCTCCATCGCAGGCGCCGACGAGAACAACAACCACGAGCGCTGACAATAGAGATTTCATCGCGACCTCCTGTGTTGGCATGGACTCTTCTGTACATACCCCGCGCCAAACCGGTGGAGTCACACTACCTTCTGGAACTACCATGCCTGCTGGCTATTCGCAACGCCCCCTCGCGAAAAAGCTCGGCATCAGGCCGCATACGCGCATTGCGATCATCAATCCGCCTCCCCACACTGCTCCGCGCGCTCAAGCCAGACGGTGCACTGTGGATCTCCTGGCCCAAGCGAGCGTCCGGCGTGACGACGGACATGACCGAGGACGTGGTTCGCGCCGTGGCGCTGCCGACCGGGCTGGTCGACGTGAAGGTCGCCGCGATCGATGAGGTGTGGTCGGGGCTGAAGCTGGTGCGCCGGCGCAAAAACCGCTGATCTACTTTACGTTACAAAGTACTTGACAGATATCCCTCCCCCCCCTAGTTTGGTGCCATGACCGCCCCGCGGCCGCTGCGCGACCGTGCGCTCGACAACCTGCAATTCATCCGCTCCACGATGGAGCGGGCCGGCTCGTTCACGGCCGTCCCCGGTTGGGGCATGGTGGTCGTCGGTTGCACCGCGCTCGCCGCGACCTGGTTGGCCCTCCGCACGACCCGCGATGCAGACTGGCTGGCGGTCTGGCTGGGGGAGGCGGTGCTCGCCGTCATCGTCGGCGGTGCCGCCATGGTCCAGAAAGCACGGGCGGCGAACGATCCGCTCCTCTCCGGACCCGGCCGGCGTTTTGGCCTGAGCTTCTTGCCACCAATCGTGGTGGGAGCCCTGTTGACCATCGCGCTGTACCGCGCGGGAGCGTTTCCCTTGATGCCGGGCATGTGGCTGCTCTTGTTCGGCACCGCGGTCGCGACCGCGGGCGCGTTCTCAGTGCGCGTGGTGCCCTTGATGGGTGTCTGTTTCATGGTCCTGGGAAGCGCGGCCGTGTTTACGCCCACGCGGCTCTGGCCTTGGTTCATGGCCGCCGGATTCGGCGGTCTCAACCTCGCATTCGGTCTCGTGATCGCACGGAGGTACGGTGGCTAAAAGCAATACGGCGCGTGTGGCGCGCGCAGAAGTGGAACGATCCGTGAAAGTGAAAGTGCAACCTGCTCCCGCGGACCTGGACAGGCTGATTCACGAGCGGGTACGGCTCGCGATCGTGAGCGCGCTCGCGGTGCGCGAGAGACTCACGTTCAACGAGCTCAAGGCGCTGCTCAAGACGAGCGACGGCAATCTCAGCGTGCACGCGCGCAAGCTCGAGGACGCGGAGTACATCACGTGCGACAAGTCGTTCGAAGGCCGCGTCCCCAAAACCGAATACCGACTCACCGCCCTCGGCCGGCGGGCGCTCGAGCGCTACCTCGATCACATGGAAGCGTTGATCCGCGCGACGCGCGGGCGCTGACGTGGATTCTTTTTTTTGCGGGAAAGCTTTATGAAACAAAGTACTTCTTTGCACGTCGCCATCGTCATGGACGGCAACGGCCGCTGGGCAACGCGCCGCGGGCTGCCGCGCGCCGCGGGACATCGCGCCGGCGCGGAGGCAGTGCGCCGCGTCGTCACAATCGCGCCCGGCTGCGGCATCACCGCGCTGACACTGTACGCGTTCTCGTCCGACAATTGGACCCGGCCGGCTGCGGAAGTCTCGCTGCTGATGCGCCTGTTCGCGCGCTATCTGCGCGCCGAAACGGCTGAGCTCGCGGCCAACGGCGTGAAGCTCGCTATTATTGGGCGGCGTGATCGCCTGCCCCAGTCACTGGTTGACGCGATCACCGCCGCCGAGCAGGGGACCGCGCGCGGCGCCAGGCTCGAACTCCGCATCGCCGTCGACTACTCCGCGCGCGCGGCGATCCAGCGCGGCGACTTCCTGCCCGACGTGGACCTCCTGATCCGCACCGGCGGCGAGCAGCGCCTCTCCGACTTCCTGCTGTGGGAATGCGCCTACGCCGAGCTGTGGTTCACCGACCGGATGTGGCCCGATTTCGGGGCCGCGCACCTCGCGGCCGCCATTCATGAATTTCACTCACGCGACCGCCGGTTCGGCGGATTGCCCACGCGGGAGGCCGTATGACCGTGCCCGTACTCGCCCCCCCCCCACGCACGAGACTCGGACTCGAGATCGCCGCTGCCGGCGTGGCCGGCGGAATCGCCGGCGACGCCTTGCTGCGCGCGATGCCGTGGGGCCTGAACGTCGCGCTCGGCACCACGGCGCTGGTCGGCGCCGGCGCATGGCTGGTACGGCGTCATCAGGTCAAATACGGTCCCGACGCGCCCTGGCTCGCGATCACGGCGCTGCTGCTCGGGCTCGCGTTTCTGCGGCGGGATGCCGAGACCCTGGCCGCGTTCGATGCCATCGCGCTCGTGGGCGCACTCGCGCTCGCGGCAGCCAGTCTCCAGGGCGAGCGCATCGCGACGTGGTATCCCCTCGATCTCGCGCGCGGCGTCATCACCGCGAGTGCGGCCAGCATTGTCGGCGGCTTCCAGCTACTCCTCAGCGACATCCAGTGGCACGACCTCCCCCAGGACGACCGGTGGCGCAACCTGCGCCGCGTTGTGCTCGGCGTGGCGCTCGCGACGCCGTTGCTGCTCGTCTTTGCCGCACTGTTCGCCTCGGCGGACCAGGTGTTCAGCAACGTCCTCACCAACGTCTTCGATTTCAATCTGCAATCGGTCATTTCGCACGCCTTCTTCATGGCCTTCTGGGCGTTCCTGGTCGCCGGCTATCTGCGCTGGTCCATGCTCGGCCGGCCGATTCAGGGGCTCACCCTCGACGCGAAACCGATCGTGAGCGTGGTGCCCCTTGCGACCGCGCTTGGTTTGTTGAACGCGCTGTTTCTGCTGTTCGTGGTCGTCCAGCTCCGCTACTTCTTTGGCGGGGCCGCGCTGGTCGAGGAGACGAGCGGGCTCACCTATGCCGAGTACGCGCGCCGCGGGTTCTTCGAGCTGATGACGGCGAGCGGACTGGTTTTGCCAATTCTGCTCGGCGCCGACGAGCTGGCCCGCAAGGGGATAGCGCCGCAGATCCGCGTCGTCCGCCAGCTGTCCGGGCTGTTGCTGGCGTTCCTCGCCGTCATCATGGTGTCGGCGTTGCAGCGCATGCGTCTGTACGTGGCGTCATTCGGGCTCTCCACCCAACGGCTGTACGCCACGGCGTTCATGATCCTGTTGATCGGCGTGTTCGCCTGGTTCGCGTGGACCGTGCTGCGCGGCCAGCGGCGGCGCTTCGTGTTCGGGGCACTGATGCAGGGGCTGGCGGTGCTCGCGGGCCTGCACCTGCTCAACCCGGATGCGTTTATCACGAAAACGAATCTCAATCGCCCCGCCGCCGAGCGGCCGTTCGACGCGAAGTATGCGTTGACGCTGGGCGGGGACGCGGTGCCGTCGCTACTCACCGCCCTGCCGCAACTCAATGAGCAGGATCGTTGCGTCGTGGTGCACGGCCTGCTGAAGCGCTGGGACACGGAAGACGTGGACTGGCGCACGTGGAATTGGAGTCGCGCGCGGGCGCGTTCGCTCGTGCGCGAACGGGCTGGTGCGCTCCGAGCATCGTGCCCGGCCAACGTCAGGGAGCAATCCCATGATCACTGATGGCTTGAACCCGCTCACGGTACTCATGTTCGTCGGAGCGGTACTGGGTGGCGCCGCCCTCGTCGTGCTCTACGTCGTCGCGCGCGTCATCAAACGCGAAGCCTTCGCGCGCCTGACATTGCGCGTGTTGGCCGGCGGCGCCGGACTGTACATCGTCGTCTTTCTCATCGCCTCGATTGCGAGCCGCAACAAGGTTCTCGCGGTGGGGGAAGAGAAGCATATCTGCGAGATCGACTGTCATCTCGCTTATTCCGTTGTCGGCGCCAAGGCCGAGCAGCTGCCGAACGGCCAGGTGCGGCAGACCGTCACGGTGAAGGTGCGGTTCGATGAAGCGACGATCTCGTCGCGCCGGCCGCGAGACGCGACGCTCACGCCGAACAGCCGTTACGTCGCATTGGTGGATGATGCGGGCAACCGCTACACGGGATCGACCGACGGGCTAAAGCGCAAACTGATTCCGGGCGAGTCGTACACGACCGACATCGTGTTCGACGTGCCGGCAGACGCAAAGGATCTGCGGCTGGTGCTGCGTAACAACGATCCCGAAAACGCGTTCATCATCGGCCACGAAAACAGTCTGCTGCACGGGAAAACGACGTTTGCGTTGGTGAAAGCGAGCTGAGTATGACACGCGCCGGACGGATTATCGCAGTGACGATTGGGTTGGTGGCAGCCGGGATTCTCTTTGGCGCCATCGCGGGTGGCGCGGCGTTCGTAGCGGTGGGATTGATCGGGGGCGAAAGGATGTCCGTTGAAGCGTTTGAGTTTGGCGCGCTGGTCGGCGCTCCGCTCGGCGCCGTCACTGCGCCGATGCTCTCGTGGTTGCTGCTGCGCCACGCGCCACTCGGCAAAATGTTCCTGGTCTGTTGCGTAGGCACCGCGATTGGCGGAATCGGGGGATGGTTTGCGACGTCAGCGGGGGGG
>DASZCG010000305.1:0-5916 GCA_035943355.1 Gemmatimonadales bacterium | reverse complement strand
GTTCCGGGGCTTCCATATCTCCGGACCACTCGCGCAGGCGCTCGCGCCGCTCTGGATCCAGGACCGGCTCGTTGAATAGACCGTCGGCGAGTGCGCGAATGTAGAGGCCCGTCCCACCGACGACCACCGGGCTTCGCCCCTCCGCGCGGGTCTGTGCCACCCATTCGGCGGCGTCACGCGCGAACCGACCCGCACTGTAACGCTCCCCCGGCTCCAGCAGATCGAGCCCGCGATGGGGCACACGGGCGCGCGTGTCCGGATCCGGCTTCGCCGTCCCGATGTCGAGGCCACGGTAGATCTGGCGAGCGTCTGCTGAGATGACTGTTAGCGGGGTGAGAGCAGCGAGCGCGACGGCCACGGCGGTCTTGCCGACGCCGGTAGAGCCCACAATTACTGGTGTCACGTGTTTGGTGTCAGGTGCGGCCGAACCGGCGCTCAAGCTCTTCCTTGGGAAGCTGAACCATCGATGGCCTGCCATGCACGTCGTGCGCGGGGAGCGTCGCCGTGAGCAGCCGAACGATGAGCTGGCGCATCTCTTCGCCATCGAGCGTCTGGCCGGCCTTGATCGCGGCGCGGCAGGCAAACGTGGCCGCGAACCGTTCGAGACGATTCTGCCAGCCACCGAAGCGGCCCCCGGCAAGATCGGCAACCAGCTCCTGCAGGCAGCGCGCGGCTGCGAACCGGGGATGCGGATTCGGCGCGGTGTGCACCACGATGCTCCGCCCCGAGAACGGCTCGATTTCGTATCCGATGCGCTCCAGCAATTCGCGATGCGCCTCGATGGCATCGAGCTCTGCGGGCTCGAAGTCGAGCGTCAGCGGCAGCAGCAGGCGCTGCGCCGGCGCGCCGTCGCCGCCAAGCTGGCGCATCACGTCTTCGTAGAGCACGCGCTCATGCGCGGAGTGCTGGTCGACAATCGCGACGCCCTGGTCGGTCTGGAAGAGGATGTAGGTATCGAAGACCTGGAGCAGCGGTGCCTGGTGCCGGGTGTCAGGTGTCAGGGACTCGCGACCGAAGAGCTCCAACGGGATTCCCGACGGCATTGCACCCTGAGGGCTCTGCCCCTGAAACCAGACACCTGACACCTGTCCTTGGGGGCCGATGGTCGCCGCGGACTCGAGCGGCGCGAGTGCGCCCCGCACCGCTTCCTCCACCACCTTCTCGACGAAGAACTTGTCCCGAAACCGCGCCTCGAGCTTGGCGGGGTGGACGTTGACATCCACGGCATCGCCGGGGAGATCGAGGAACAAGAGGAGCGACGGCCGATCGCCCGGCGCGATGGTCGAGCGGTACCCCGCCTCGGCTGCCCGCAGAATGAAGGGATCACGAATCGGGCGGCCGCGCACGAAGACGTAGCCTTTGCGGCCGGCGGGACGCGCCAGCGCGGGGCGCTGGACGAGCCCGCTCACCTCCAGCGGGCCGGCGCGGTGCGACACCTCGAGCAGCGTGTCGGCCAGCTCCACGCCCCACAGTGCCCGCACGCGGTCGATCAGCCGGTTGGCGGGCGGGCAATCGAGCAAAACGCGCCCATCGTTCGTGACGGAGAAGGCGACATCGGGGCGCGTAAGCGCCAGCACCGTGACGGCCTCGAGCGCGGCACGCGTTTCGGTGGCGGAGGCGCGCAGGAATTTCCGCCGTGCCGGTGTGTTGTAGAACAGCCCACGCACCGTCACCGTGGTGCCGCGCTGCCGCGCCGTTTCCTCGGTCGCCTCCACCTTGCCGCCGGTGACGCGCAGCCGAATGGCGCCGTCGCCGTTGTCCTCCACCGTCTCGAGCTCGAAGCGCGAGACGGACGCGATCGCGGGGAGTGCTTCACCGCGAAAGCCGAACGTCCCCACGCCGATGAGATCGACGGCCGTGCGAATCTTGCTCGTGGCGTGGCGCTGCAGGGCGAGCCGGGCGTCGTCGCGATCCATCCCCGAGCCGTCGTCGCTCACGCGGATCAAGACCTTCCCGCCGTCTTCCAGCTCGACGCGCACGGCACGCGCACCGGCATCGAGTGCGTTCTCGACGAGCTCCTTGACCACGGATGCGGGCCGCTCGACGACCTCGCCGGCCGCGATCTGGTCGGCGACTTGGTCCGTGAGGACCTGCACGCGCGCGCGCGCCAGCAAGCTCACAACGCGGCAATCTCCGTGTTGAGGACCCAGCCGTGAATACCATCCTTGCGGCGCACTTCGCGCCAGGGACCGTAGCTGCCGGTGACGAGCAGCGCACCGCCGGCCTGTACGGTCGCCGCCGCGCTCGCTCCTCCGTAGGGCGCCGTCCGAATGGGCGCGACCTCGGCCACCACGACTGCCGCCGGCTGATCGCGGCGCTGCTGCTCGATCGCGCCGCAGCAGATCGCTGCAAGCGTCATAGCGGCGAAGCCGGCCGGGACGATCCGGCGCCGCGCGCCGGCCGCAACCGTGAACCAGAGCGCGACCCACCCCGCGGCCGCAACCACGAGCCATTCTCCCGGCGTTGCCCAACCCACGCGCAACAGCTGCTCGCTCATGAGATCGGGCGGGGGCAAGAGGGCGCGGGCGCGGCGAATCGCGGCATCACGCGGCGCGAGCCGGGCGGCCACGGTCCACGCGGCCGTCGCTTTGCCGTCGGCGCCGGCGCGATACAGCGTCGCACCCAAATTGAACCAATGCGCGGGATCGCGCGGCTCGCGCGCAGCGCGCGCGGAAAACGAGTCGGCCGCCGCACGCAACGCGCCCGCCTCGTACAAGGCTTCGGCGCTGGGTGACTGATCAAGCGCGTCGCCGGCCGCGAGATGCCGTGCTCCGACGACACCCAGTCCGAGTATCAGCACGGAGGCCAGCATCGCGTGCGGTCGTCTCGACCGCTTCGGGCCATCCACGCCCAGGACGCGCAACACCTGCTCGATCTCCGCCGACAACTCGGCCGAATCTCCCAGTCCCCGCGGGCCATAGCGCGCGGCCCGCAGCCTGTCGCGCAGCCGCTTCACGTGGTCGGCGACGGCGCTGTCCACTCCCGCGGCACGCAGTGCCTGCGCCAGCCCGTCGCCGTCACGCGCGAACGGATCCGAGACATGACTGGCCAGCACGGCGAGAAACTCGCGCTCCAGCCGCCCGAGATGCGTCAGCTCGTGCGCGCCAGGCCGCTCCACGCTTGGCGCCGGTGCGCGCCGCCCGCTGCGCCGGGCGAGCCCGGCGATCACCGGCGGGAGCAGCAGCACCGCGAGCCACCCCGCCCACGACAGCTCGCGCGTGAGGCGCTCTGCGGGCAGCTCGCCGCGGCGCGGCATGAGCGCGGGCAGCAGCCGCGCCGCGCGTGGCTCGGCGCCCGGCGCCACGGCGAGGGCTTGTGGCGTCGATTTGGCCATTTCAAACCGGCCCGTCCCGGGGTCGAAATACGGATAGCGCACTTCTGGCAGCGTGAAGTTGCCGGCGGAGTCCGGCACCGCGAGGAACCGAAAGATCTTGCTGCCGGCAATCCTGCCGGCCTGGGGCGCGACGCGCACCTCGGTCTGCGCGGGGTAGGCGCGGAATCCCGCCGGCCACCGTACCGCGGGCTCCGGCCACAACGCGACGTTGCCCACGCCATCGACGGTGACGGCTGCCTCGACCGGCTCGCCCGAGCGCGTGCTCGATGGCTCAAGCCGCACGGCGAGTCTCAATCCTTGTCCGACGACGCTCGTGCCCGGATTGCCGGCGGATCGCGGCAGCGGCAGCACGGTGACCGCGATCGAGTCGCTACGCAGCGCATAGCGTTCTTCTCGACTAAAGAATGAAAAGGTAACGGGCAGCGCGTACTCGACCGATGCCGGGGGAATGATGACTCGTCCCGCGGCGAGTGGGAACACCACCTGGTGCGTGATGAAGAGATCGAGCCAGTGCCCACCGACCTGGCGTGTCAACGCGACGCCCGGCCACGTCGCCGGCGGGTAGGCCCACACCCCCTCCGGCGTGACGAGCGTGAGCAGCGGCGCGCGGCGCATCCGCTCGCGCAGCTCGCGCGGGATCCATGCCGCCGCAATCAGGTCCAGCTGCTGTCCCGCGTACACGGTATCGCTGGGCACGAGCATCGTCAGGGCGACGCGATCGGCTCGACGCGACACAGGCGCAGGCGTCGTTTCGAGCAGCGCACGGGCCAACGGACTCAGCGACACCGCGATTTGATTGGCCGCGCTGTCCACCGTGATCAGAATCGGATCGGTGGACACGACGCTCTGCCCCTGGCGCGCGCGCACGGGTCCGATGAGCAACGCACCAGGCTGCTGCGCCCGGAGCTGCAGCTCGCGCACGGTGGTGCGGATCGAGCCTCCCGCGCCCGCGGCGCCGCTGAATGCCACCTCGGTCATGTCGCGCGATCCGACGACGGCGAAGCCATTCAACGTAGGCAGGATGATCTCCACCGCATCGGCGGAGCGGGAGCGGGCGCGGACCGTGAGCAGCAGCTCTTCGCCGACCGTGAGGTGGGTCTTATCGACGCTCGCCGTCACCTCGGCGCCTTGCAACAGGACGGTCACCGCGAGCAGCACCAGCATCACCAGTCCCTCACACCCGCGGCGGCCGCGCGGCGCGTCCGGCCCGTGCGATCGCGGCGGGTACGCAGCTCTTCCTGACCGATGGATCGCAGCACCTGATCCGCTTGATCCTCGCTCAAGCCGCCTTGACGCTGCTGTTGGGGAGGCGGCTGGCTCGCGCCGCCACCCGCCCCCGGCGACGGAGGTGGCGGCGGGTTGGGCTTGTTCGACTGACCGCCGCCTCCCGAGCGCCGCATGCGATTCACGAGCTCGAGATTCCACTTGGCGCCCTTGTGATGGGGCTTCAGCAACAACGCTTCGCGATAGGCGCGCTCCGCGTCGGCCAAATGGGCCTCGCGACTCGCGGTGTCGGCGCGCGCTTCGAGCAGCGCCAGCAACCCGAGATTGTAGAGCGCGCGGAAGCGCAGCTCGGGATCGAGCGACGCCGCCGCGCGCGACAGGCTGGCGCGCGCCACCGTGGGGTCGCCGGCGGCCAGCGCCGCCGTCCCGGTGTTGTACCACGCCGTATCGTCGTCCTCATGCGCCTGCAGATCGGCGAGATACGCTGCGGCGGCGCCACGGACGTTTCCCTGATCCCACGCTTTCTCCGCGGCGGACCGGCGTTGGGCCGACAGCGGACGCGCGCAACACAGTGCGAGCATGATGAGCGCGGCGGTGCGACGCGTCAGCGTCTGTGTGGTCAGCACGATCGCCGCGAGGAGCAGCGGGATCCAGGCGCGCGGCCGTCCGCGCTGCGTGCGACTCTCGGTCGCGGTCGCACGCTTGTACGAGGCCACGAGGTCACGCACGGCGCCCGCCTGATCGGGGAGCTCCGCCGCCACGATCGTCCCCTGCGCCGCGTCGGCGACGGCGCCGAGGACCTCGTCGCGGCGACTCGTCTCGATGGGCGCGCCCGTTTCCTCCTGCTGCCAGGCCACGAACCCGCCGCGATCGTCGCGCACCGGGATCTTGACGGGCTGGCGGCCGCCTTCCGCCACCAGAATCAAATGGATGCCGAGGCCGTTCAGGCGCCGCGCTTCCTCCAGGGACTTCTCCAGCGAGTCGTGCGCCTCGCCGTCGGTGAACAGCACCAGCACGCGATCCGCGATTTCCGGACTCGCGTGCAGCAGATCGATCCCCTGCGCGAGTCCCGGGGCGAGCGACGTCCCACCCTCCGAGGCGACGTCGGGATCGAGCGCGTCGAGGTACAGTGTGAGCGCCGAGCCGTCCACCGACAGGGGCGACAGGATGTAGCTCGTTCCGGCAAAGACCGAGAGGCCGAGCCGGTCGCCGTCGAGATCCTGCACCAGGCGCCGCGCCTCGCGCAGCGCGCGTCCCAGGCGGCTCGGCTTCGCGTCTTCCGCCAGCATGGACCGCGAGATGTCGATCGCCAGCACGAGATTGAGACCGCGGGTTTCCGTCACGATGCGCTCTTCGCC
>DASZCG010000304.1:0-4307 GCA_035943355.1 Gemmatimonadales bacterium | reverse complement strand
TGCTGGTGCTGCATCCTGAGAATCTTGGCGCACAGCATCGGCGTCAGCGTCAGGGCGACGAAGCCCGAGATCACGACCGCGCCCGCGACGGCAATACCGAACTCGCTGAGCAGCCGGCCCGCGGTCCCGGTCAGGAACGCGAGTGGACTGAACACCGCGACCAGCGCGATCGTGGTGGCGATGACCGCGAATCCGATTTCGTTCGTCCCGCGCACCGCCGCTTCTTCCGGCTGCTCGTGCAGCTCTTCCTGGTGCCGGAACGCATTCTCGAGCACGATGATCGCATCGTCCACCACGATGCCGATCGCGATCGTCAGCGCGAGCAGCGTAAAGTTGTTGATCGAAAAGCCCAGGAAATACATGATCGCGAACGTCGCGACAATCGACGTGGGAATCGCGAGCCCGGGAATGATCGTGGCCCGGACGTTGCGCAGGAACACGAAGATGATCAGCACGACCAGGATTGCCGCGATCAGCAGCGTCAGTTTGGCGTCGTCGATCGAGTGCGTCACGAACACGGAGCCGTCGTACGCGCTCTCGAGCTTCACGCCCAGTGGAAGCGTCTCCTGGATTCCCGGCAGCGCCTCGCGGATCCGCTTCGCCACGTCGATCAGGTTGGCCTTCGACTGCCGCACCACGCCGATGGCAACTGAGGGGGTCCCGTTCCAGCGGAAGATCGAGCGATCGTCCTCGGGGCCGAGCTCGACCCGCGCGACGTCCTTGAGCTTGACCAGCTGCGTGCCCTGGCTTGGCACCACCAGCTCGCCGAACTCCTGCGGCGTCTTGAGCTCGCCGAGCGACCGCACGGAGAATTCGCGGCGGGTCGATTCGATCCGGCCGGCCGGAATCTCGACGTTGCGCGAGACGATGGCGTTCTCGATGTCCTGCACGGTAAGCGCCCGCGCCGACAGCGCCTGCGGGTCCACCCACACGCGCATCGAGTAGCGGCGCTCACCGAAGATCTGCGCGCTGCCGACACCCGGCAGGCTCTGGAGTCGTGCCTTCACCAACCGGTCCGCGACGTCGGAGAGCTGCATCAGATCGTAGTTGTTGCTGGAGAGCGCCAGCCAGAAGAACGGCTGGGCGTCGGCTGACTGCTTCGCGATCACGGGCTCGAGTACGTCGACCGGCAAGCGTCCGCGCACGCGCGACACCTTGTCGCGCACGTCCTGTGCCGCCACGTCCACCGGCCGGTCGAGCGTGAACTCGAGCGTGATGTTGCTCGTCTGCTCCGCCGACGCGCTGCTCAGCGTGCGGATGCCCTGAATCGTGGAGAGCTCTTCCTCGAGGACGTCCGTCACGGCCGTCTCGACCACCTGCGCGTTGGCGCCGGGCAGGGTGGTCGTGACCGAGATGACGGGCGGGTCGATGTCGGGCAACTCGCGCACCGAGAGGCGCGTGTACCCGATGAACCCGAACAGCACCAGCGCGGCCGAGAGCATGCTCGCGAGCACGGGACGGCGAATGGCGGTTTCGGAGAGTTTCATATGCGCAAGTTTTCCCGGGAATGTGATTCGGCCGGACGACCCTCATCGTAACGGGCGGTCCGCGGCGCGAGTTCCAAACAGCCGCCGTAGATACGTCGAAAAAGAAATCGGGAAATCGACATCGTCGGTCCCGGTTGTGTCCGAACTAAGGGGACCCGAACGTATACCGAAGTCCCAGAGTCCGCAAGACGCCAAAGGTCATACGCATCGCTTCTGTAGCCGCGGGCGCAGCACTAGGTTAGAACCCTGGGAGGGCTGGCCGAACGGCTAAGGCACCGGTCTTGAAAACCGGCGGGCGCAAGCCCTTACAGGTTCGAATCCTGTGCCCTCCGTTGACTGTAGCTCCGTTCCCCGGGAGGCCTGATGAGCGGCGCCACCGCCACACCCGCATCCTCCAAACGCGAGCTGACGTTCCTGCTGGCCGACGTGGAGCGGCCAGTACTCCTCTGGCTCGCGCCGCGCGTGCCGCGCACCATCCGCTCGAATCACCTCACGCTCCTCGGCACACTCGGCGCCGTCGGCGTGGGAGTCGCGTACGCGCTGACGAACTACGATCCGCGCTGGCTGTGGGTCGCTAGCGCGATGCTCGTCGTGAACTGGCTGGGCGACAGCCTGGACGGAACGCTGGCACGCGTCCGTAATACCCAGCGCCCCAAATACGGCTACTATCTCGATCACGTTGTGGATGCCTTCTCTACGACCGTGATCGGACTCGGCATCGGACTCTCACCGTACGTGAGCCTGGCCATCGCACTGGGCCTCGTCGTCGTGTATCTCGCCCTGTCGATCAATGTCTACCTCGAATCGAGCGTGTTCGGAGTGTTCAAGATCTCCTACGGGCACATCGGCCCGACCGAGGTGCGCCTGCTGCTGATCATTCTCAACACGCTGCTGCTGTTCTTCCCTCGCCCGCATAGTCTGGTGGCGAACGTCGCCAACTGGACGCTCACCGTCATTCTCATCGGTATGGTGGCGCTGTTCGTGGGCCGGTTCGCGCGCAACCTCTACCGCCTGGCGAAACTCGAGCCCCAGCGGCTTCGCTGGTGGGAACATCACGAGCCATAGTCCGATGCGGCCGCTTTGGCTCGCTCTCCTGGTCATCTCGACCGGCACGCTCGAGGCACAGACCGTCCGCGGTCAGCTGGTCGATAGCATCAGCCGCTCACCGCTCGCCGGCGCATTCCTCACACTGGTGGATGAACGGGGCGTCGAGCACGCCCGCGCGATCACCGACGGCGCCGGTCAATTCGTTTTGACGGCTCCCGCAGCGGGCACTTTTCACGTCCGGTCCAAACTCATCGGATTCAAGCCCTACGTCTCCCCCGCCCTGACGCTGCTCAGCGGCGAAGCAACCACCTACAACGCGGCGATCGATCCCATTCCGGTGGCGCTCAAAGAGGTCGTCGTCGCAGGCGAGAGCGAGTGCGACGTCGAATCGGGAGCGTCGGTCGCGGCGCTCTGGCAAGAGGTGCGGGAAGCGCTCGCCGCCGTCGCCTGGACGGCGCGGGAATCGGGCTATTGGTACAAGATCCTGCATATCCAGCGGGAGCTGACGGCGGGCGGCCGGCCCCATGGGCCCGATTCCACCTGGCGTGAAATCGGCTATCAGCGAGGGTTGTTCAAGAGCGACGTACCCGCGGCGCAGCTCGAGGCCCAGGGGTTCGTCGTCGTCAGGCCGGAAGGCTGGACGTACTACGGGCCGGACGCCGACGTGCTGCTGTCCGACCCCTTTCTGCGTACCCACTGCTTCGAGACGAAGACGGCGAACGGCCTGGTGGGTCTCGCGTTCACTCCCGTCCGGAATCGGACGCTCCCGGACATCAAGGGCACATTGTGGGTGGATCGCGACAACGCCCAGCTGCGCTACCTCGAGTTCTCGTACACGCAATTGCCCGAGCGCATCATCGATCCCCGGGCGGGCGGACGCATCGAGTTCATGCGCCTACCGACGGGCGCGTGGATCGTGCGCCAGTGGGTGATTCGCACGCCGATCGCGCGCATCGTGCAGATGAACAATGGCCAGGATGCATTCCCGCAAATTGTCGGGTTCCACGAAGCAGGGGGCAGCGCCGTCGAGATCAAGTCGAATAACGGCACGGTCGTGTATCAGGCAGAAGTTGCGCCCGCGCCCGCGGTCGCGGTGGTTGTACCCGCCGAGCCCCAGCCGATGGAGAAGCCGGCAGCAGCGAATCCTATTCCGGCGGCGCTTGGTCCCGCTGTTGGCCCCCCCCCCGCCCCGCCGGCGCGCGAAACCGTACACGTACGCCCAAAACGAGGCTCGGGAGACCGTGATCTCCTACAGCGCGACGAGTTCGAAGGATCGACGGCCACCGACGCCTTCAGCCTGGTGCAGCAGTTCCGGCCGAACTGGCTGCACAGCCGCGGGCCGCTGAGCCTGGCCGATCCCACCGCCGGTGACCTCAAGATTTACGTCGATGGCTTCCTGTTCGGCGACGTCAGTGGGCTCCACAACGTCCCGGTTCTCGAAGTGCAACGGTTGCGTCACCTCAGCGGGCCCGATGCGACGATGCGGTATGGCGTGGGGCACGGGGGTGGCGTCATCGAGGTGTGGACCCGCCGCAGCTGAGTTCTGTAGCATCCCCCTGCCGTTTTGTACTCGCCGTTTCGGTTGTGGAAGGCAGGTGCGTCATGTTCACGGGCGTTCCTTGCCGTCGATTCGGCCACTGGCTAGTTTCCGGCCGCGCAGTAGCCTGGAGAGGTGGCCGAGTGGCTGAAGGCGGCGGTTTGCTAAACCGTTATAGGGCCTTAAAACCTTATCGGGGGTTCGAATCCCCCCCTCTCCGTGGAAAACCGAATGTC
>DASZCG010000303.1:0-6597 GCA_035943355.1 Gemmatimonadales bacterium | reverse complement strand
GGATCGTGCCGGGCCGGTCCGCGAGATTCAGGCAGGCTCCGGGTACTGGTCGCAGAACGGCGCCGTGCAGATACTCGGGCGAGCGGAAGGCGAGCAACCGACCGCGCTGTGGGTACGCTGGCCCGGAGGACGGGAGGAGGTCGTGCCGCTCAGGCCCGCACAGCGCGAGGTGACCGTCAAGCCCTAAAAAACCCGGGGGCGGGATCGCTCCAGCCCCCTTTCCACACACTGCCCCGCTCAACTCCTAGTGGCGCCGTGCGGCTGCTTCCTCGCGCGCCATGCGCATGTAGTCGTCGAAAATCTCTCCCACCGACCGCACGCGCCTGCCGCCCGTCGATGCGCTCATGTCCGGCTGACCCGGCCCGCCAAACGTGTAGATCTCCTTGAGCAACACGTCCAGCTCCTTAGCCGGCACGGGCATGTGGCGCGGCGTGCCCGGAATCAGGCCATCAACGTACGCGAACCGGCCGCTATCCGCGGGCGCGTTGTAGCCCGAGCGGCGGCGGTTGAAGAATGGGTCTGTGCCCTGGCCCATGAACTCGATCTCTTGCTCGTATTGGAGCGCCTTCACAAGCGAGTCCGTGCCCTCCGCGCCCGTGAGAGCCGGCAACCCGCCCCGGCCCACCCGGCTGTTGTTGATTAAATTGGCGGCGGTCGCGAGGTTCCCGCCGCTGCGGATCAGCCCTTCTGCCCACAACAGGTCGTTCATTTGTGTCGTGTACAGCGGATCCTGCCCCGAGCCGTCGCATGGCGCTTGCAATGGACAGTCGGCAGAGCCTTGCGGCAGCCGCTCGCCGGTTGCGGCCAGATGGTTATAGCGAATATGCTGCAGGTTGCTCTGGTGATACTGCCCGCGCGCCGGCGGGAAGATCGCGACTCCCGAGCAGGCGAAATCCGTTCCCGCATTGGCCGTCTTGGCTTTGGTCGCATAGCCATTGAAGTTGTCCGTCGGGCCCCACGAGCCGTCGCCCACACGCTTGTCCGGTGAGATCGTCGGGCACGGATTGCCGGCCGGTACTGGCCACGGATCCTGATGGTTCGTGGTAATCATATGCGCGACGCGCGTATCGACTCGTTCGGTGCCGATCGAGTTCCCCCAAGTCTTGATGCAGAACTCCCCGCACTCCGTCGCATTGATATCGACGTAGTACGACCAATCGTAGGGAGCGCCCGAGCTGATTCCCTGGGATGCGTAGTTCGCGACCGCCGCCCAATCCGCTGCGGTATTCTCGGTACTGTTGCGAGGCCATAGGGCAACGAGCTCGGCCTCCGCAGTGCGAATGAGCTGCCGGATCTGGACGTTCGTATACGTCCGGCCGGATTTCAGTCCGAACCAGTTATCGCCCGTGATCCAGTTCCCGACGCCGGCCAGGGTGTACGCCTCGTTGAACTTGGTGATCGCGAAATCCCGCATCTGGACACGGCTGGCGAATTGCAGCAGGCGTGGATTCGAGAGGTCGGTGTTCTCATCCACGGTAAAGCCCGAGTCGTACAGCATCGCAATGCCAGAGATGGCCATCGCCTGGAGCATCTTCGCGACGGCCTTGTTGCGCGTCGTGAGCGTGCTGTCCGTCTTGCAGTCGTCATCGAAGCAGGTGCCACCGGCGATGCCGCGGAGCACGTCGGTGGACGACGACAGCACGGTATGGTAGCCATACCAGGCTGCCGCCACGCTGGGCCCGCCGGCCGCTTCGGGCGCCGTCGAACTGTTCGTCCATCCGCACCGCGACGCACAGTCCGATCCAACCGAGCTGTAGAAGCGCATGGCCGCGTTGTTCCACGATGCGGTGTAATTGTTCGCCTGAGCGTCCAACGGCATGATGTAGTAATTCTCGCGCGTATCCACCCACTTCCGGATCGCGCCGCTCAGCAGCTGATCCAGTCCGGCGGGATCGCTGAATGCCCGTGTTGCGTCCGGGGAATTCGGGTTTGAGACGTGTAAGTCGCACGCCACCATTGTGCCGACGACCACGAGAACGGCGGCGCATGAGGACAACCGCGGCATTGGAATCTCCCGTTGTAGGTTCATGGCGCCCCCTCAGAATCCGAGCTCGATGCCGCCGGTGAACGTCCGGAATTGCGGGTACTGGAACCAGTCCATCCGCACCTGGAATGGATCGCCCGCCAGCCCGGACACCTCGGGATCGAGACCGGAGTACTTCGTGATGGTGAAGAGGTTGCGAGCGATGAACGACAGCCGCATCTCCCTCAGCGAGTGGAGGAAACCGATCCGCCGCAGCTGGTCCTGCACCAGCGTGTAGCTGACGGCGAGCTCCTTCAGCTTGGCGTAGGAGCCCTTTTCGACAAAGAAATCGTTGGCGTCGAGGCCGTTGTAGAAACCGACCCCGTAATAGCCCAACGACTTCTGCGCGCACTTCGGCATCGGGTCCGAGACGATGCCACAGGTCGCGTCGTTCGCCGGCTTACCGGCCTGATCTTGCACGCGATCGCGCGTCGCCTGGAATGCCCACTGGCGTGTGCCGTTGTACAGATCGCCGCCGTACGACCAGTCGAGCAACGCGTTCACCGCGAGCTTGTGATAGTTGAATGTCAAACCGAAGCTCATGTTGAAATCGGGATTCGCGTTGCCGATCCGAACCACGTTATCCGTCTGCAGGCAGCTCGTCGGACCTGGTCGCTTGCAGTAGACGTACTTGATGGCACGCTCGTCCGGCGTGCCGTATGTGTTCCTGCGGACGACGTAGCCATCTTCGTTTATCATGACGCTGTCGCGACTCCACGTCTGACCCGTGCCGCTGAGCGCCGCCTTCGCGGGATCGTCATAGAGCTCGTCGACGTTGCGGACCCAGTGATTGCCGTAAAGGATGCCAAGGTCCCGGTTCTTGCCGAGGAAGAACGCCGCCGGCATCTGCCCGTAGGCATAGAGCCGCTCCGGCAGATCCCATTGGGTGATCACCTGGCGCGTACGGTCGCCCACGATGTTGAGGGTGAGGCCGGTGGTCGGCGTGTTGACCAACCGCGCCGCGAATGTCAGCTCGTGAGTCTTCGATTGCAGGGCGCCCGCATTCTGCCACTGACCCTCGCTGAAGCCGGTGATAGCCGGCAGATCCACCAGCAGGATTTGATCCTTGGTGTCTTTCCGGGCGTAGGTGTACTCGAACGTGAACCGCCCATGGCCGAAATCGATGTTCGTCCCGGCTTCCAACTCCGACGCCTTCGCCGGTTTGAGGAACGGATTCCCCAGCACGAGCTTGTCGAAGCCCGTCGCGGTAACCGAGAGGATCTCGTACTGGTTGTCGTAACCGGGCCGCAGTCCCGCCGTCCCGTACGACGCCCGGAGGCGCCACTCCTCGACACCGGGAATATGCATGTCTTCGGTCACGCGCCACGCACCGGACACGCGGTAGTAGGTCGCCCAGCGGTTTTCCGGACCGAACAACGACGACCCGTCGCGGCGAATGAGCGCATCGATGGTGTAGCGATCTCTTACGTCGAACGTGGTGACGCCGAAATAATTGACGTTCTTGATGACCGTATCGGCCGACCCGGGGGTCACGCTGCTGACATCCACGCCGCCGAATTCGGGTACGCCGCCCACCCGGAACGAGCTGGCGGATGATACCAGGCCCCGATCCCGTTGGAATTCGTAGAGCGTGCCCAGCTTGGTCGTGTTTGTTATCGAGCTGCCCAAGCGCCGAATGCTGGTGAGCGTCAGGCCGGTGTTGTACTGGTAGCCGTCGAGCGTCCGCTCGTACAGCGATCCTGGATCAGGAGGACCACCCGATGAGGTGTAGAACGGCTTGGGGAAAACGTCTTTGTAAAACGCTCCTTCCTGATCGTAACCGAATGTACCCTCCGCGGCGAGCCAGCCGTTCAGCCGCCAGCGCAGCTTTCCCGCGCCGGTGAATCGCGTGCGGTCTTCGGTGATCCTCCGGTTCGCCAGCTCGTACAGCGGGTTCGCGTCGTTGGCGACGTCGCCGGAGAGCGGCACCTTGGCGATGTACGGCGAGCCGTCCGGATTGCAGCAGGCCGTGATGTTCACGTCGGGCTGCACGAACATGAGGCTATAGAACGGCGATCCCGTTCCTTCGGCTGCCCGGCCATTGTTCGACGTGCCGTAGAACGTGCTCAGCGATAGATCGACATTCGAGTTGAGCTGATGGTCTAGGTTCAACCGCATGTTGCGGCGCGTATAGCCGCCGAGTCCAAAGATCACGCCTTGGTTGCGCGTGTTCTCGAACGAGGCGTTGAAGTTGGTCGGCCCGCGCCGCTGGCCGAGCGAGATATACTGGGTCGCGAACGGACCCTGGTTGACCATCGCGTTCCAGTGATCGTAATAGACGGCGAACGGATTCTTCGCGATGCCGTCGGCCCGCGTGATCCGCCCACCTTGGCTTGTCAGGCAATAGTTATTGACGGGGTCGACCGTAGAGGTCGAGTCGATCGACTGGCAATGACCGGCGCTCGATTCGATCTCCCAGGCATGGTGGTGAGAGAACTGCATGCGGCTGGGCATGCTGTTGACGCCAGCCTCCGCCCGCGCGGTCACTTGCAGCGCCCCTTCCGGCATCGTCGTGCCGCGCTTGGTGAAGATCTGCACCACCCCATTGGCGCCGTTCGAACCGTACATCGAAGACGCCGCCGCTCCTTTGATGATTTCGATGCGCTCGACATCCTCGGGCGCGATGTCGGCGATGCCGTACCGCGCAATCACCCCATCGACGATGTACAGCGGATCCGACCGGCCTGAGATGCTGGTGGCGCCGCGCAACCGGATCGCGGGTTCACTTCCCGGCGCGGCGGATTGCGGAACAAAGCGCACGCCCGACACCTTGCCTTGAATTCCTTCCAGGGCATTGGCGCCCGGCACGGCCTTCAATTGGTCCTCGTTGACCGTGCCGACTGTGAATCCCAGCTTGCGCCGATCGGTCGCATCGGCGACGCCTGTCACGACGACTTCCTCGAGCCGCAGTGGATCCGCCTCGAGCGTGAAATCCTGGACCTGCTCGCCCGGGGAGAGCGTAATCGTCGTTGACTGCGGTTTGTGTCCGATGTAGCGCGCCGTCAGCAGGACCTGCTGGCCGTGCACGGCGGCAGCGCCTACAGTGAGAATGTAAGCCCCGTTCTCGGCGGTGACTGCGCCCAAGTTCGTGTTGGCCACGATAACGTTGGCGCCGCCAAGCGGCTCGCCAGTTCGGGCGGTGATGTGCCCCCGGATGACGGCATCCTGGGCCGCGAGTGGCGCGGCGAAGAAGCAGGCCATAGCTGCCAACTTCAGTACGCGCATAAGCTGCCTCTTTTGTAGAGAGGGAAACGGTAGGAACGGCACTTCGTGGGACGACGGCAGTGCAACGTAACCGACCCCCTTGGTCCACGCCCGCTGGGCGGACGTGACGGCGCTTCAGACTTCGGGAGTTCAGCGGTGGCCCATCCTAGCGCCACTCTCCATACTAACTTCTATTGCAAGTCTCGCTAGAGGTATGACCTCACATGATCGACCCGCGTCAAATCCAGCTTGGAACGCTCGCGGCCGCAGTCCTCAGTCTTGCTCTACCCGTTGCCGCTACCGCCCAGTCGAGGCTCCAGGGGCGCGTACTCGATAGCGAAGTAGGGAGTCCCGTTGGCTCCGCCATAGTCCGCATCGGCAAGGACACTGCCCCTGCCGCCAGGGCCGACTCCCAGGGCTTCTTCCTTATTACAGGGCTCAATCGGGGGGAGATCACACTGGTGATCCAGGCCCTGGGCTACGAACAAGGGGTGTTCAGGGTCTTCATGCCCGATTCCGGCGAGATCGTCCGCCAGTTCACGCTCGATTTCAACGGCGTCATGTTGCCCGCGGTCGTCGTACAAGCACGCGCCGAGTTGCTGCAGCCTCGCTACATAGACTTCGAGCGGCGGCGCCTGCGAGGTCTCGGTGCGTATTTTCGCTGGGATGATCTCAAGCAGAAGAACTACAGCACTGTGAGTGACGCACTCCGAACCGTGCGGGGAGTCCGGATTGAGTGTGATCAGTCACGGTTCGAATGCTACGCGGTCATGGCGCGCTCACCGAACTGCCATCCCGCTTGGTACATCGATGGCATTGAAGTACACTCGTTTCAGGAAAACACGCCGATTCGAGACGTGTACGGTATCGAGGTCTACCGGGGGACGGGCGAGATTCCCGCGGAATTCGGTGGATCCACCGCGGGTTGCGGCGTCATCGTAATGTGGACGAAATCACGGCCGTACAGATGAAGGAACCACGACGCCTTCAAACGTCACCGAGCGAGGGGCGAACACGCCGAACGTCAGCGCGGTGATCAGCAGGTCCGGCACGCGGCTGCGCACCTTGATGCGCAGGTCTGCGATTCGGGCCCCCGTGCCCACCTGGCCGGCCAGCACATCCTCGGCATTGGGCAGCGAGCCTCCGGCGAGGCCCCACAGGAAGTAGACTGGATGCTTGGTCACCTTGAATGGCGTACCCTGTGGTGGAGCCTGCCCCGCCTCCGCCAGGGAGGTGGGGACACCCAGCTCGGTTGCATCGATAGTCAGGGCGCAGCCACACACCGTGAGGGCCAGCCCCGCCAGGCCCGCGCGGGCGACAAGGTGAATCAGAGAATCTCCTGGGAAGAAAAGAGGCGCGCCGCCTGATGC
>DASZCG010000302.1:0-8262 GCA_035943355.1 Gemmatimonadales bacterium | reverse complement strand
GGGCGGGGGCGCTCAGCTGCGGCTGCTCTTCGGCGACCGGCGGCACGTCGGCCGCAGGCACGTTGGTGGCAGCGCTGCTGCCTTCCGTCGAGGGAACGACTTCGTCTTTTGGATCAGCCATTAGAACTCCAAGCCTCCCTTGCGCGCGCCGTCTGCCACCGCTTTCACGCGCCCGTGATACTGATAACCGCCGCGGTCGAAGACGACCTTGGCAATCCCTTTTTCCTTTGCCTTCGCGGCGATGAGCCGGCCCAGCGCAAAGCTCCGCGCCACTTTCCCTTTGCCATCGACCTGCATCCCTTCGGACGTGTCGGCGGCGCCGGCGATCGTCACGCCGCGCGCATCATCCACCAGCTGGGCGTAGATGTGCTTCGAGGAGCGGAACACGACGAGCCGCGGGCGCTCCGGCGTCCCTTCGATCTTCTTGCGGACGCGCAGATGCCGGCGATAGCGGCTATCGGCCGCCGTTTGGATTTTGCGAATGGATCGCATGGCCTATTTCGCCGCCTGGGCGGTCTTGCCCGCCTTGCGGCGAACCTGCTCGCCGGCATAGCGGATGCCTTTGCCCTTGTAGGGCTCGGGCGGCCGGACATTGCGCAGCTCCGCGGCCACCTGGCCCACCAGTTCCTTGTCGATGCCCTCGATCTTCACCTGCACGTTATTGGTCACCGTGATCTTGATGCCCTGGGGAGCGTGATAGGGCACCGGATGCGAGAAGCCCACCACGAGCTGAACGCCGAACGGCTTGGGCTCCGCCTTGTAGCCGACGCCCTGGATCTCCAGCGACTTCGAGAATCCTTCGGTCACTCCCTGCACCATGTTCGCGACGAGTGTGCGCGTGAGGCCGTGCAGCGCCTTGTGCTGCGCTTCCTCGGACGGCCGCTTCACGACCACCGTGCTGTCTTCGCGCGACACCATCATGTCTTCGTGCAGCGTCCGGCTGATTTCGCCCTTCGGTCCCTTGACCGTGATTTTGTGGCCGTCGATCTGCACGGTCACGCCTTTCGGTAAGGGAACAGGCTTTCTTCCAATGCGTGACATCGTTCGGCTCTCCTACCAGACCACCGCGAGCACTTCGCCGCCCACCCGGGCGGTGCGCGCTTCGCGATCGGTCATGAGTCCCTGCGGCGTGCTGAGAATCGCCATGCCGAGGCCGTTCTTGATGCGCGGGATTTCGCGCGCCTTGACGTAGCGCCGCAGCCCGGGCGACGACACGCGGTGCAGCTCGCGGATGACGGGCGCGTCGTTGTGGTACTTCAAATACAGCCGCAGCAGCCCGTGTTCGCCGTCGTCGAGCACCTTGAAGTCCTGGACGTAATGGTTGTCGCGCAAAATCGTGGCGATCGCGACTTTCAGCTTCGACACCGGCATGTCGACCCGGCGGTGGCCCGCGAGACACGCGTTGCGCACCCGGGTGAGCATATCGGCGACGGGATCAATAACGCTCATTCGTGTCCGTCCCCTTTTACCAGCTGGCCTTACGTACGCCGGGGATCTCCCCGCGCAGCGCAAGCTCACGGAAGCAGATGCGGCACAGCTCGAACTTCCGCAGCGTGCCGCGACTGCGGCCGCAGCGGCGGCACCGATAGTAGCGCCGCACCTTGAACTTCGGCCCCTTCTTGACCCTCTCGATCCACGCCTTCTTTGCCATGTGGTCTCCTAAGCCGCCGCGTCCGCGCCCGCCGCCGCTTCCACGCGGAACGGCATGCCCAGCGCTCGCAGCAGCGCCAGTGCCGTGTCGTCCCGGCCCGCACTCGTTACGAACGTGATGTCCATCCCGTGAATGCGCTCGACTTTGTCGTAGTCGATCTCGGGAAAAATCATCTGCTCTTTGATGCCCAGCGTATAGTTGCCGCGCCCGTCGAAGCTCTTCGTCGGCAGGCCGCGGAAATCGCGCATGCGCGGCACCGCGATCGTGATGAAGCGATCCAGGAACTCGAACATGCGGCCAGCGCGCAAGGTCACCGCGCAGCCGATCGCCTGGCCTTCCCGCAGGTTGAAGTTCGCGATCGCCTTCTTGGCGCGTGTCACCACCGGGTGCTGGCCCGTGATGGCCGCCAGCTCAGCCACCGCCGCCTCGAGCCCCTTCGGGTTCTTCGACGCGTCGCCCATGCCGACGTTCAGCACGATCTTCTTGAGCTTCGGAATCTCGTGCGGGTTCTGGAAGCCGAACTGCTGCTGCAGCTTGCCGCGCACCTGCTGCTCGTAGAAATCCCACAGCCGCGCGCGGGGCGCGGGTTCCACCGGCTCCGCCGCCGCCTCTGGCGCCTTGTCCGCAGCCGCGTCCGCCTGCTGCTTGCCCTTTTTGTCCTGCTTCGGCTGCTTGGGCTGCTGCTGCGGTTTGGGCTTCTTTTCCTGTTTCTCGTGTTCGTCCGCCATGCTCACCTCACCCGCGGGATCGGTTGACCCGATCTCACCGCGATCCGTTCGAGCTTCCCTTCTTTGTCGTGCCGCCGGCGCACCCGCGTGGGATTGCCCGACTTCGGATCGAGCAACATCACGTTGGATGCGGCGATGGGCGCCGGGAACTCGATGATCCCGCTCTCGCCCTGCGGCGTGGTGGCGCGCTTGTGCTTCTTCACCACGTTCACGCCCTCCACCACCACCCGGAACTGCTTCGGATGGACGTGGAGGATCTTGCCTTCCTTCCCCTTGTGTTCGCCGCTGATGACGCGCACCACATCGCCCTTGGCGACGTGCAGCTTGTGGCGCACGGGGACCCGGCCAGGCTCGCGCCGCGACTTCTTGTAGACGAGCGGCTTCATGTCAGATCACCTCCGGCGCCAGCGACACGATCTTCATGAACTTTTTCTCGCGCAGCTCACGGCCCACCGGGCCGAAGATGCGGGTGGCGCGGGGCTCGCCCTCGTCGTTGATCAGCACCGCCGCGTTCTCGTCGAACCGGATGTAGGAGCCGTCTTTCCGCTTCGTCTCCTTGGCCGTCCGCACGATGACCGCCTTCGCCACTTCGCCTTTTTTGATCTGGCCCGTGGGGATGGCGTCCTTGATCGTGACGACGACCACGTCGCCGAGCCCCGCGTAGCGGCGCTTGGACCCGCCGAGCACGCGGATCACGAGCGCGCGCCGCGCTCCCGAGTTGTCCGCGATCTTGATCTGCGATTCTTGCTGCACCATGGCTATTTCGCTCTCTCGACGATCTCCACCACGCGCCAACGCTTCCGTTTCGACAACGGCCGAGTCTCCACGATGCGCACCGTGTCGCCCAGCTTGGCGCCGTGCTCGTCGTGCGCGGCGACCGTCTTGGTGCGGTTGATCTGCTTGCCGTAGAAGCCGTGCGCAAAGCGACGCTGCATCGAGACCGTGACGGTCTTCTGCATCTTGTCGCTCACCACGGTCCCCGTGCGAACCTTGCGGCGGCCGCGCTCGGTCATGCCGATGCCCTTTCCTTCAGAATTGTCTTGATCCGCGCGATATCACGGCGGATCGTTCGCAGCTGCAGCGGATTGGACAGCGACTCCGTCGCCCGGCGGAACTCGAGGCGGAACTGCTCCTCGGTCAGGACGGCGAGCTTCTGCGCCAGCTCCTCCGTCTTGAGCTCCCGCAGACCCTCGGGCTTGTTCTCGCGTTTCGTCGCCATCTTACCGCTCCTCGCGCTTCACGAACTTCGACTTGACGGGCAGCTTGGCCGACGCGAGCGCCAGCGCGGCGCGCGCCTGTGACTCCTCGATGCCCTCGAGCTCGAACATGATCCGGCCCGGCTTCACCACCGCCACCCACCCTTCGGGATTCCCCTTGCCCTTCCCCATCCGGGTCTCGGCCGGCTTCTTGGTGATCGGCTTGTCCGGAAACAGGCGGATCCACACCTTGCCGCCGCGCTTCATCTCGCGCGTGAGCGCGACGCGCGCGGCCTCGATCTGCCGGTTGGAAACCCAGCCCGGCTCGAGCGACATCAACCCGTAGTGGCCGAACGCCACGGTGTTGCCGCGCGTCGCCATCCCGGACGTGCGGCCCTTGAACCGCTTGCGAAACTTGACGCGCTTCGGTGCCAGCATGGTTTAGACGCCCGTCGAATAGGTGCGGCCGTGGAGATCCTCGGTCCGCTCGCCCTTGAAGATCCAGACTTTCACACCGATGGTGCCGAAGGTCGTCTTGGCCGTCGATGTCGCGTAATCGATGTCGGCGCGCAGCGTGTGCAGCGGCACGCGGCCTTCGTGATAGCCTTCGGTGCGCGCGATTTCGGCGCCACCCAACCGGCCCGCCGCCTTGATCTTGATCCCCTGCGCGCCCATCCGCATCGCGCTCTGCACCGCGCGCTTCATGGCGCGCCGGAACGAGATGCGCTGCGTCAGCTGATGCGCCACACTGTCGCCCACCAGCTGCGCGTCCAGCTCGGGACGCTTGATCTCCTCGACGTTGATGCCGACTTCCTTCCCCGTGAGCTGCGCCAGCTCATCGCGCAGCTTGTCGACTTCCGCGCCGCGCTTGCCGATGACCACGCCGGGACGGCCGGTATGCACCGTGACCGTCACCTTGCCGGGCTTGCGCTCGATGTGGATGTCGGCGATCGCCGCGTGGCTGAGCCGCGTCCGCAGGTACTTCCGCACCAGCTCGTCTTCCTTGAGGAGCTCGGGGAAGTCGCGCTTCGCGAAGTAGCGGGAGCGCCACTGTTTGACGATGCCCAGCCGGAACCCGTAAGGATGCGTTTTCTGTCCCACTTACTTGCTCGCTTTCTTTTTCTGCTTCGTTGCCTTGGCGGCGCGCTTCTTCTTCGCTTTCGCCTTGGCCCGCGGCTTGGCCTTTTCCTTCGTTTCCGCCTTGGGTGAGGCTGCCACGGGCGCAGCGGGAGCCTCGGCGCCGGTGACCCGGATCTCCACGTGGCTGGTTCGCTTCAGGATCGGCGTGCCGCGTCCCATCGCCGCCGCCGTGAACCGCTTGAGTGTCTGGCCCTCGTTCACGACGGCGTAGCTCACGTGCAGCGTGTCGGCGTCGAACGGCGTGTTCTGGCGCTGCGCCGCCTGCTGCGCGTTCGCGACCGCCGATTTCAGCACCTTATGGATCTGCCGCGCCGCTCGCTTCTTGGAAAAGCGCAGGATGGCGTCCGCCTCCGGGACGGCGCAGCCCCGGATCAGGTCGATCACCAGACGCATCTTCCGCGCGGATTGGCGTACGCCACGCTGGATCGCTCGCGCTTCCATCGCTTACTCCTTCGCGGGTGGGGCGGCGGCAGCCTCAGCCGCCTCGGCCTCGCGCTCCGCCGCCGAGCCCTTGGCGCCGTGGCCGCGGAACAACCGGGTCGCCGCGAATTCGCCGAGCTTGTGGCCCACCATGTTCTCGGTGATGTAGACGGGGATGAACTTGTTCCCGTTGTGCACCGCGAGTGTGTGGCCGATGAAGTCGGGCGTGATGGTGCTGCGCCGCGACCACGTCTTGAACACCTTCTTTTCGTTCCGTTCGTTGAGGGCGCGAATCTTGACCATCAGCGACTCCTCGACGTACGGACCTTTCTTGACGCTGCGTCCCATTACTGCGTCGCCTTCCCGCGCTTCCGCCCGCGCACGATGAGTTTCGTAGACGGCTTCTTCTTGTGACGCGTCTTCTTGCCTTCGACCTTGCCCCAGGGGTTCGTCGGGGGCCGGCCGCCGGAGGACTTGCCCTCGCCGCCGCCGAGCGGGTGATCGACCGGGTTCATCGCCACCCCGCGCACCCGCGGACTCCGGCCGAGCCAGCGCGTCTTGCCCGCCTTGCCGATCGAGAGCAGCTCGTGCTCGGCGTTGCCGACCTCGCCGATCGTGGCGAGGCATTCGCCGCGCACCATGCGCATCTCGGTGGAGCGCAGCCGCAGCGTCACGTAGTTGCCTTCCTTCGCGACGACCTGGGCGCTGGTGCCGGCACCGCGGCACAGCTGCCCGCCGCGCCCGATCTTCAGCTCGACGTTGTGCACCGCGGTGCCCAGCGGAATCTCGAACAGCGGCATCGCGTTCCCGATGCGGATGTCGGAGCCGGGCCCGGAGACGACACTGTCGCCCACGTTGAGGCCCTTGGGCGCGAGGATGTAGCGCTTCTCGCCGTCCGTGAAGTGCAGCAGCGCGATGCGCGCCGTCCGGTTCGGATCGTATTCGACGGCGGCGACGCGCGCCGGTATGGCGAACTTGTCGCGCCGGAAATCGATGCGCCGGTACTGCCGCTTGTGGCCACCACCTTGCCAGCGGGTGGTGATGTGGCCCTTGTTGTTGCGCCCACCCGTCCGCTTCAGCGGCTCGAGCAGCGACTTCTCGGGCTCCGTCTTGGTGACCTCGCTGAAGTCCGAGACGGAGCGAAAGCGCGTGGCCGGCGTCATCGGCCGGAACTGTCGGATCCCCATTTAGCCCTCGAATACCTCGATGGCGTCGCCCTCTTTGAGGGTGACGATCGCTTTCTTCCATGATGGCCGCCGGCCCTGGTAGCGGCCGTAGGTGCGGCGCTTGGCGCGCATCACCATCGTGCGCACCGCCGTGACGGACACCTTGAACAGCGACTCGATCGCCGCCTTGATCTGCGGCTTGGTCGCGTCGGAATGCACGCGGAACGCATATTCCTTGCGCGCGCCGTAGGCCGCCGACGACTTCTCGGTGACGACGGGACGGACGATCAGGTCGTGCAGCTCAGGCATCGCTCGCCTCCGTCGTCTCCTGCTTTTCGGCGCCTTCCGCCAGCGCGCCGATCTCCACCACCACCGTCTCGGACCAGAGGATCTCGTACGCCGAGGCATCGGCGAACCGCATGACCTGCACATCGGGAATGTTGCGGCCCGACAGGTACACGTTGTGCGAATCGGCGGCCGTGAGCAGCAGGACCTTCTTGCCTTTGCTCCCGAGTTTGCCCAGCAGGGCGGCGAGGTCCTTGGTCTTCGGCTTCTCGTACTCGAGCGCATCGACGATCACGAGCGCACCCTCGCGCGCGCGCGCGTTGAGCGCCGATTTCTTGGCGAGCTGGCGCATCTTCTTCGGGATACCCAGGCGATAGCTGCGCGGATGCGGCCCGTGGGCAATGCCGCCGTGCCGCCAGTGCGGGGCGCGGGTGGAACCCTGCCGAGCGCGGCCGGTGCCCTTCTGCCGCCACGGCTTCTGGTTACCGCCCGACACCTCGCTGCGGGTCAACGTGTTGCTCGTGCCCTGCCGCTGATTCGACAGGAACGTGATCACCGCGCGGTGCAGCAGGTCCTGATTGACCGTGCCGTCGAACAGCGCTGCGGGGAGCGAGACGGCCTTTTTGCTCGCGCCCGCCGCCGAATAGTGAGGAGCCTCAATCATGGCGGCTCGGGCCTCCCTGCTTGCGGACGGTGACGAGACCGTTCATCGGTCCCGGCACCGAGCCGCGCACGAACAAGAGATTGCGCTCGGCATCGATCTTCACGACCCGCAGGCCGAGCTCGGTGAAGTTGCGGGCGCCCATATGCCCGGGCATCCGCTTGCCTTTGATGATCCGCGACGGGTCGGTACCCGGCGCGATCGACCCCGGCTTGCGGTGCCGCGTGTTGCCGTGGGTCTCGGGTCCGCCACCGAAGTGATGGCGGTGCACCACGCCCTGGAAGCCGCGGCCCTTCGACACGCCGCTCACCTTCACGCGGTCGCCTGCGGCGAAGATCGACACGGTGACCGCGCTGCCGGCCGCGGGCGCCTCGCCCGTGACCGAGAACCGCCGAATGATCCGCGGCGCGGTCTCGACGCCGCCTTTTTTCACGTGTCCGGCCAGCGCCTTCGGCGTGCGCTTCGCCTTTTTGGCGCCGAAGCCGAGCTCCGCCCGGCCAGCACCGACCGAGATGACGGGGCATGGCCCCGCCTCGATCACCGTGACCGGCACGTGCGTGCCGGCCGTGTCGAAGACGCGCGTCATTCCCAGTTTTCTACCGATCAGTCCGTTCATGTCTCTACTCGACTTTGATTTCCACGTCGACACCCGCGGGCAGATCGAGCTTGGTCAGCGCGTCCACCGTCTGCGAGCGCGAATCGAGAATGTCGATCAACCGCTTGTGCGTCTTGAGCTCGAACTGCTCGCGCGACTTCTTGTCGACGTGCGGCGAGCGAAGTACTGTCCAGCGCTTCGTCTTGGTCGGCAAAGGAATCGGACCACTGACCTGCGCGCCCGTCTTCTCGGCGGTGCGGACGATGTCCGCTGAGGCCTGATCGATGACGGCGTGGTCAAACGCCTTGAGCCGAATGCGAATTCTTCCTGCCATAATGCTCTCTCGGTTGATTACTGGAGAATCTTGGTAACTACGCCAGCGCCAACTGTTCTGCCGCCTTCTCTGATGGCGAAGCGCAG
>DASZCG010000301.1:0-27691 GCA_035943355.1 Gemmatimonadales bacterium | reverse complement strand
CCACCCCAGCTGGCCGAGATTCAACTCTTCCCAGAGTGCGTCCAGCTCGGTGGCATCGCGCGCGGTGAGCAGACGCTCGAGGGCCGCGGTGAATCCACACAGGCGCTGAATCACACTCATGCTGAAATGTGGAAAGCGCGTTGATATTGCGCTATCCCATGGGCAACCTTAACCTTGCCCGCACTCTTTCTCTCCACACCAGGAGGACGGTTTTGCAGAGGCTCGTCGTCGCGGCGTTGGTGCTCACGGCCTGTGGACGTGCGGAGAAGAGCCCTATTGTGCTTGGATTGGCCGGCCCTTTTTCGCAGCCCCGCGGGGTTTCGATGCGGCATGCCGCCGAGCTGGCGGTGAAGGAAATCAATGCCCGCGGCGGGATTCAAGGCCGGGAGCTCGCACTGCGCGTGATGGACGACAGCGGCCGACCCGACGTGGCCATTCGTATTGCGCAACAGCTGGTCGCGGACCCGGCGGTCGCCGCAGTGGTAGGGCATCTCACTTCCAGCGCGTCCCTGGCCGCCGGGCGCGTGTATGGAGAGGCCCGGCGCCCTGTGGTCATGATTTCGCCATCCGCGTCGAGCCCCGATCTGTCGGGCGTCAACCCGTACATGTTTCGCGTTTGCCCCAGCGACCTGAATCACGGAATCCAGCTCGCGCGTTACACGCGGCAGCTGCTGAAAGCACGCAGAGTAGGCGTGATCTACCTGGACGACGATTATGGGCGGGGCCTGCGGGGGAGTTTCAGCGCCGAATTCAAGCGACTGGGCGGTGAGGTCGTGGAAGAGGACCCCATCCTCGCTACCACGCCGAGTGTCGAGCCCTACCTCTCCCGCATGCGGCAGCAGGGCGGTGTGGACGCCATCATGCTGGCCACGGACCGCGGGGGAGCCGAGCTGGCGCTGCGTGAGATGGCGCGGATTGGCGTGCATTGGACTCCTCTCGGTGGCGACGCGCTGAGCGGCATCGAGACCGCGGGCCCGCTCGCCGAGGGGCTGAGGATGTCGGTCGCCTATCTCGTCGATCAATCGGGCGGCCGCAACGCGCAGTTCGTTGCCGCGTACGCACAAGCGTATCCTGGCGAGCGCCCCGATCACCGCGGGGCCGCGGCCTACGACATCGTTCAGCTGCTCGCCGGCGTGCTGCCGGCAACTGGGACCGATCGGCGTGCCATTCGCGACCGGCTGGCGCGCATCGGCGCAAGCCTGCCGGCGTTTGAGGGGGTGACCGGGACGATCGCGTTCGACAGTCGCGGTGACGTGCCGGCGAAACCCGTCGTCATCGGCGCGGTACACGCGGGAAAGCTGGCGCCCGAGACTCAGTGACGACCATCCGCTGGCGCATCATCCTCGGTCTCTCCGGGCTGCTCGCCGGACTTGTCGTCGCGGCCGTCGTCGGCGTGACCTCGCTCCGCACCCTGCGGCGCTCACTGGAAACGGAGATCGAGAGCCTGCGCGCGTCGAGTGAAGCCGGGAGCGGTCTCGTCACAGCGGTCTTCGATGAAATTCGACTCGGCGAGCAATACGGGGCGCAACGTGGTGGGAGCGGCGCGCGCGAAGAGTTCCAAAATGCCGTCGATCAGGCGTTCAATTACCAGAACCAGCTGGACGCATTGCCCGGCTTGTCCGAAGCCGATCGGATCACGGTCAGTCGCATCAAACAGCTGCAGTCGACCATCCATGTCGATTACTCACTGGCCCATGCGCTGCTCGATCTCGCCCGGACGAATGAGGCACAAGCGCTCACGGCCGCCGTGCGCGCTCCCGTGAGCGAGTTGAACCGGCTGGCCCGCGAGCTGGCCGCGCGGCAATCGGAAAAGGCAGCGGCCACGGGCCAGCGCCTCGGCGGACTCGCGCGCCAGCGCGAGATCCTGCTCTGGCTCGTGTTGATCGCCACGGCGATCGTCGGGGTGGTCGTCGCCGTGTTTACGCTGCGCTGGGTGGAAGGTCCGCTGGTCCGGCTCGTGACCGCCGCTGAGCGCCTCGGGAGCGGCGACCTGCGTCCGGTGACGACCGGACGGATGCCGCGAGAGTTCGAGGTGCTGGCGGAGGCGATGCGGCGCATGGGTGAGCGGCTGCGCGGCATCGTCGTGGAGGTCGTGGGCTCGGCCGACACGATCGCGACAGCCGCTAGCGATCTCTCGGCGGTGAGCGAGGAGTTGGCCGCGTCGTCGAGCCAGGTCTCCACAGCGATGCTCGAGATCTCGAGCGGCGCCGAGCATCAACGCAACGAGCTGAACCAAACGCAAGCTGGACTCGACCACCTGCGGCACGTCACATCCGAGATCACGGATGCCGCCGCCCGGGTGGCGCGACTGGGCGAAGAAATCCGCTCCGTTGCCGACCGCCACCGCAACGACGTCACCGCGGCCGGCACCACGCTGCTCGACATCCGCGAGGTGGTCCGCACCACCGGGACGGAAGTGACCCAGCTCGCCGAGCAGAGCGCTGCGATCGACGACTTCGTGGACCTGATCAAGCGGATCTCCTCGCAGACCAATCTGCTCGCGTTGAACGCGGCCATCGAAGCCGCGCGTGCCGGTGAGCACGGCCGCGGGTTCGCGGTGGTAGCGGAAGAGGTCCGCCAGCTCGCCGACGAGTCGGCGCGCGCGGCGGAAGACGTGGCGCGGACGACGCGGGTGATCCGTGAGCAGGTCGAGGAAGTCACGGCGACGATGGCGGTCGGCCAGGCGAAGGTGCGCGGCATCGAATCGGTCGCCGAGGGCGCGGCGCGCGGGCTGACGGAAATCGTCGCCGCCATCGAACAGGTCGACCAGGCAGCGGGTCGAGTGACGCACGCCGCCCAGGAGAATCGTGGAGTCACCGAGCAGCTGGGTGCGCAGGCGCAGCAGGTTGTGAACCGCGCGGTCTCGCATGCCTCGAGCGCGGAGCAGGTCACCGCGGCAACAGAGCAACAGGGGGCGTCGACTCAGGAAATGGCAGCGGCCGCCGGCCATCTGCTCCAGGCGGCCGAGAAACTGCGCGGGCTGGTCCGCGGCTTCCGGGTTTAGCGCCCCTTTTTCTTCTTCCCAGGCGCCTTCTTCACCGCGACGGGCTTTTTCTTCCGCAGCCCGTCCTGTACCTCCGACAGCACCCGGTCGCCTTCGTCGGGGCCGATCAGGCCACGACGCACGGCATAGCGGACGAGCTCCTCAGCATCCTCGGCCGCAAAATCGGCCAGGCCCGCCGCCGCGCGCATCGCCTTGATGAGCGCGTCCGCGACCGGACTGCGCAGCACGCTGGCGATGCCGGGGAGGGCTTCGAGTAACGACGAGATCTGGGAACCACCGAGTTCGGCTGGCATCAGGGGTGGTTAAAGGTCGCGCCAAGCTACACGAACCACCCGGGGGTCGTCAAGAATTGCGGCGGGCGATCGTCACATCCGACTGGGTCAGGAGCTCACCAATGACCTTGCGTGTCCGAGGGTCCAGCGGCAGCTCAAAGTGCACATCCAACCGGTATTCGGCGCGGTCGGCACCCTGCCCGGTGAGGGTGAAGCCCCGACGCGAGGGGGTTACAGCGTCGATCTCGATCTCCGCCAGCGACTGAAAAGCCGGGCGATCCATGACAACCTCCTGTTGCGGTGAGAGATAGCCCCCGGGGGAAGCGCGTCAAGAGCCGGGCCTATATAGATTTCGGGCCGGGGGGAGTCGCCGTGGGCAGACGGGGGATCAAGGAGTATCGGGCGCCGGAAGCGCTGGCGCTCATTGCAGCAGACCGGGCGCATGAACCGCTGGTGTGCCCATCCTGCGGCACACGTACCATCCAACGCTCGCCCCGCCGCCGTCCACTTCGCCCCGGTGAGTTTCTGACCGCGGAGCGGATCAGCCTCAGATGCGGCGCGTGCAGCCGGCATGCCTTTTATATCACGCGGGGGCTGGAGCCGCCGCGCGACGCGACCATGGATCCGCGGAGCGCATGACGAACCAACCGTGGGGGGAATGAGTGGCTGGTGACGCGATACAAATGATGGGCACCGTAACGGAGGTGTTACCGAATACCACGTTCCGCGTGAAGCTCGAAAATGGACATGACGTGCTGGCGTACGTCAGCGGCAAAATGCGCAAAAACTACATCCGGATCCTGCAAGGTGACCGGGTGGCCGTCGATCTCTCTCCCTACGATCTGACCCGCGGGCGAATCACCTATCGATACAAGTAGCCCCTCGGCCGCCGGGCGTCTCACCTTGGGTGGCGGAATAACCGGTTCCAGCGAACTCGAAACGGATTCATCGCCACACTCATGTAGATAATGAGCGGTTTCCCCCGGATGTGATCCCGCGGTAAGAATCCCCAGAAGCGGCTGTCATACGACTCGTCCCGGTTATCGCCCATCACCCAGTAGTGTTGCGGTGGTATGACAATCGGTCCCCAGTCGTGCGTCGTCGGATGGTAGTTCGGGGGATCCTTCCCGACGTACTGTGACAACTGTAAGGCTCTGATCTGGGCGCGGTACTGATCATCAGGAGGCGGACTGAGCGCGGTATGAAGCGCATAGGGCTCATCGAGCCGCTGCCCATTGCGGATCATCGTGTCGTGCACCATCTGCAGCGTGTCGCCGGGGACTCCGATGACCCGTTTGACGATGTTCAGATTGGGCGTCGAATCCTCGACCGAGCGGAACACGACGATTTCCTGCCGCTGCGGCGCGCGGAGTGCCGGCAACCGGCAACAGTAGATGTGGACCAGCGGAATCTCCAGCTCGCCTCCAAACGTCACCTTGTTGACGAAGAGGAAGTCGCCGGTCAGCAGCGTGTTCTCCATGCTCGCCGAGGGAATCCGGAACGCTTCGACGAGATACGACCGCAGGACGATCCATATCAGGACCGCCGAGCCGAGTGCCTTGGCCCACGCGATCAGCTCCTGCTTGACAGTTTTGGCGGGAGGTTCTGAAGGGACAGGCGCAGTTCGGGGCGGTTCTGGACGACTCACGGGTGCTCGATCCAGTCGGCGATGAAGATGTTCGTTTCTCCCTGGACCTTGCCATGGCGATTGGATGCCCACACGAGCTGGTGGCCATCCGGGGAGAACATTGGGAACGCGTCGAACTCGGAGCTCGTGGTGATCTGCTCCAACCCCGTGCCGTCGAGATCGATGAGATACAGATCGAAATTGCGGGAACGCGGATTCTTGTAGTTCGATGCGAAGATGATGCGGCGCCCGTCGGGATGGAAATACGGCGCGAAACTCGCGCCACCCAGGTTCGTGACCTGCCGTTGATGGGACCCATCCGCGTCCATCACCCAGATCTCCATACGGACGGGCCGGACCAAGTTCTGCGCGATCAGCGTCCTGTAATCGGCAGAATCGACGGCAGTCTGCGGATGCCACGCGCGATACACGATCTGCTTGCCGTCGGGCGAGAAGAAGGGGCCACCGTCGTAGCCGAGGGTATGCGTGAGGCGTGTGAGATGGGTTCCGTCGATGCGCATCGTGTAGATGTCGAGATCGCCGTTGCGTAGCGACGTAAAGACGATGGTCTTGCCGTCGGGCGACAGCGTCCCCTCGGCGTCGTACTGGGGATTGTTGGTGAGCCGCCGCGCGCCCTGTCCAGCGGCGTCCGCTACGTAGATGTCGTAATCATACAGCGCCCAGACGTAGCCCTTGGAGTAATCGGGACGCGGGGGACAGGCCGCGCCAGCGTGCTCCGTACTCGCGTAAAAGATCCGCTGGTCGCGATCGAAGAAGTAGCCGCACGTGGTGCGACCCTTGCCACTCGACACGCGATGCAATCCCGACCCATCGGTCTTCATGATGTACTGTTGATCGCAGCCCGTGTCCGCTTCCTGCCGCTGAAAAATGAGCTGCTGGCCCGAACGCGCGAAATACGCCTCGGCGTTCTGGCCGCCGGAGGTCAGCTGGCGAACATTGCGGAGATGGATCTCACCCGAATCAGCGGGGACGTTCTGTGCTTGCAGCGCCATGAAAAGCAGGGCCGGGAGCATAGGACTCGCAAGGTAGACGTGAACGGAGTCACTGGCAATCGGCGCTACCGTTCGTGTTAGATTATCCGCTCCGATGAGTGACCCGCAGTCACCCAAGCCGCCGCGCCAGCCGTTGATGGACCCGCTCGGTCAACTGTGCGCCGACGGGAAACAAGCCGCTGAGTACTTGTGGCAAGTCCCCAAGGACGCGGCTGTCCGCCAGAAGATCTTCGAGATCCTGTCGCAGATCGGAACCGAGAGCGCCAAACAGGGCCGCACGGAAATGCCAAGGCTCGTGGGCGAGCTGAAGATTGCCGCGCAGGCGACGCCGTCGCCACAACAAGTGGAGATGCTGGTCGACGGATTCGACCGCCTCACCAAGCTGTGGCAAGCCGCCAAATCCGGACTGCTATGACGGAAACCGTGGCTCGCGTCGAGCTCGATCAACTCTGCATCAACAGCATTCGTACGCTCGCCATGGACGCGGTGCAGCAGGCCGACTCCGGCCATGCGGGCACCGCGATGGCACTGGCGCCGCTCGCCTACGTCCTCTGGCAGCGACATCTCAAGTACAATCCGGCGAATCCCGACTGGCTCGATCGCGACCGGTTCGTGCTCTCCGCCGGACATGCCTGCATGCTGCTGTACAGCGTGCTCTACCTCACCGGGTACGACGTCACGCTCGACGACATCAGGCAGTTCCGCCAATGGTCGAGCCGCACACCGGGACACTCCGAGCACGGCATCACGCCCGGCGTCGAGGCCACGACGGGACCGCTCGGCCAGGGGGTCGGCAACTCGGTCGGGATGGCGATCGCCGAAGCCGAGCTCGCGGCGCTGTTCAACCGGCCCGGCCAGGCGATCGTCGACCACCACACGTATTTCCTCGCGTCGGACGGCGACCTGATGGAGGGCATCTCGCACGAGGCCTGCTCGCTCGCGGGCCATCTCAAGCTCGGCAAGCTGATCGGGTTCTACGACGACAACCACATCACGATCGACGGTTCGACTGACCTCGCCTTCTCGGACGACACGGCCAGGCGGTTTGAGGCATACGGCTGGCACGTTCAGCGCATCGCGGATGGGAACGATCTCGAGGCGATCGACGCCGCGATAACGGCGGCGAAGCGAGTCACCGACCGGCCGTCGCTGATCATCGTGCGGACGCATATCGCCTGGGGCAGTCCCAACAAACAGGACACCGCCGAAGCGCATGGCGCCCCGCTGGGCGCCGACGAAGTCCGGGCGACCAAGCAGAACCTGGGCTGGCCGTCGCTCGAGCCGTTCTACGTGCCCGAGGAGGCGCTGCAGCGTTGGCGTCGTGCCACGGATCGCGGGGCGAAGCTCGAAGCAGACTGGAAAAGGAAGTGGGATGCCTATCGCGCCGCGCACAAAGACCTCGCCGGCGAATTGGATCGGCGTCTGGCCGGGGCGCTGCCGGAAGGGTGGGATGCGGCACTGCCGGTCTTCGGCCCGAAGGATGCGCAAGCTACCAGAGCCGCCTCGGGTAAAGTGTTGAACGCGATTGCGGCCAAGCTGCCGGAGCTGATCGGCGGCTCGGCCGACCTCACGGGATCGAACAACACCGAGATCAAGGGCGGTGGCGTGTTTGCTGCGGGCTCGCGTGCAGGCCGCAACTTCCATTTCGGCATTCGTGAGCATGCGATGGGCGCGGCGCTCAACGGCATCGCGTTGCACCGCGGCTTCATCCCGTTCGGCGGGACCTTCCTGATCTTTTCCGATTACATGCGACCGTCGATTCGCCTGGCGGCGCTGACCCAGCTGAAGCCGATCTACGTATTCACCCACGACTCGATCGGCCTGGGCGAAGACGGTCCCACGCATCAGCCGATCGAGCAGCTTGCCGCGCTGCGAGCCATCCCCAACATGACGGTGATCCGCCCGTCGGATCCGACGGAAGTCGTCGAGGCATGGCGCGCCGCCATTCTCCACAGCAATGGGCCGGTGGCGCTCGTGCTGACGCGGCAGAAGGTCGCCGTTGTGGACCGCGCCACGTACGCTGCAGCGGCAGGGCTCCACAAGGGCGGTTACGTGCTGGCCCGGGCGGACAATCCCGACGTCCTGCTCATGGCCAGCGGCTCGGAGGTCGACCTGGTGCTGGGCGCCTACGAAAAGCTGAAAGCTGACGGCCGGCGGCCTATGGTCGTTTCAATGCCGTGCCTCGAGTTCTTCGCTCGGCAGCCGCAGGGGTACCGCGATAGCGTGCTTCCGCCCGGCGTACCGCGCATCGCGGTAGAGGCTGCTTCGCCTCAATCCTGGTACCGGTGGGTGGGTGACAACGGCGTCGTGATCGGATTGGAACGGTTCGGCGCCTCGGCGCCCTACCAGCGCGTGTATCAGGAGCTGGGCCTGACCGTCGATCGTGTAGTAGACGCCGCGCGCAAACTCCGCTAGTTTTTTGGGCAATGAAGCCCACCTGCATGACTATGCGCTGTCTTTGTCCCTGCCCGATGTGTTGCTCGGGGAGGCGGACGAGCTCGGCGCGTCACCATGCGGGATAAGATGTAAACGGGGCTCCCGCCCCAGACGCAGCACGAATCGGCCGCGACTCCTCGATCAGAGTCGCGGCCGGTCTCTTTACAGGAGGAAACGGTGAGTGCTTCAGTTGTAGGGCTGTCGGGCAGTCCCGCTCCGGTGTCGCGCTCGCGCGCCTTGCTCGAGCTGGCGCTGGCGGCACTCGAGCGGCAGGGCGCGGATCCGGCTCGCTTCATCGACCTGGCGCAGCTCCCAGCAGACGGTTTGTTGGGACGGCGCGACGATCGCGAGGTTGCCGCAGCCCTCCGCGCCGTCAGCGAGGCCGGAGTCATTGTCGTGAGCACGCCGATCTATCGCGCGACATACAGTGGCTTGCTCAAGGTCTTCTTCGATCTGTTGCCGCAGGACGCCCTCGTCGGCAAAGTCGCGATTCCAATTGCCACGGGAGGCGGACCGGCGCATCTCCTTGCGGTGGATCACGGGCTGCGACCGCTGCTCGCGAGCGTGGGTGCGCTGGTCGTGGCGAACGGCGTCTACGGCACCGACGCGCAGTTCCGCAACGGCGTGCCGGAGCCACCGCTCGTGGAGCGGATCGAACGCGCGGCGAACGAGGCCGCCGCGCTCGCGTCGGGGGTCACCACATGATCGGGATCTACTACGAGCACCCGCATTGGTTCGCGCCGCTCTTTGCCGAGCTGGATCGGCGGGGCACGCGCTACACTCGCCTGCACGCCGAGAATCACCGCTACGATCCGGGCAACCGGCCGGCGTACGACCTCGTCTTCAACCGCATGAGCCCGTCCGCCTGGCAGCGTGGCCACGGGCACGCGGTGTTCTACACGCACCACTTCCTGGCGCACCTGGAACGTCACGGCGTGCGAGTCGTGAACGGCACCCGAGCTTTCCATGCCGAGACGTCGAAGGCCCTGCAGCTGTCAGTACTGCGCGCGCTGGGACTTCCCTATCCGTCTGCGCGCATCATCAACAATCGGACGGACGCGCCGGCCGCTGCCAGCGAGCTGCGGTTCCCGGTCGTCGTGAAGCCGAACGTCGGCGGCAGCGGCGCGGGGGTACGACGCTTCGACACGCCGGCGGATCTCGCCATTGCGGCAGCCAACGACGGGCTGGAGCTGGGTCCTGATCAGACCGCGCTGGTTCAGGAATTCATCCCGTCCGAAGAAGGCCGCATCACGCGGGTCGAGGTGCTCGGCGGCAAATTCCTGTACGCCATCCGGGTCTACTCGTCCGGCGAAACGTTCAACCTCTGTCCGGCTGACGTTTGCCAGACGACTGGCGGCGCCGAGCTGGTGCGCAGCGCCTGCCCGGTCGATGCGCCGCGCAATGGACTGCGGGTGGAGGGCTACGAGCCGCCCCCGCAGGTGGCGCGTCAGGTCGAGCAGATTGCCGCCGCGTGCGGCATCGAGGTCGGCGGCATCGAGTACGCGATCGATGCGCGCGACGGCCGCCTCTACTACTACGACGTCAACGCTCTGTCCAACTTTGTGGCCGACGCGCCGCGGGTCGTCGGATTCGATCCGTTCGCGCGCCTGGCGGACTTCCTCGTACAGGAGGCTCGCTGATGCGCTTCGGGTATTGGTTGCCGGTATTCGGCGGGTGGCTGCGCAACGTCGAGGACGAGCGCATGGAAGCGGAGTGGTCGTATGTGCGGCGGCTGGCGCGAGCGAGCGAGCGCGCGGGATTCGACCTCACGCTGATTGCGGAGCTGAATCTCAACGATATCAAGGGGCCCGACGCGCCCGCGCTGGATGCCTGGTCGACGGCGGCGGCGCTCGCCGCCGTGACCGAGCGGCTCGAGCTGATGGTCGCGGTCCGGCCGACGTTCCATCCGCCCGCGCTGCTCGCGAAGCAGGCCGCGAACATCGACCACATCTCGGGCGGCCGGTTGTCGCTCAACGTTGTGTCGTCGTGGTGGGCAGAGGAAGCCAAGCAGTACGGCGTTGATTTCGACACGCACGATGCCCGCTACGGCCGCACCGCCGAGTGGCTCGCCGTGGTGGACGGTCTCTGGTCGCAGCGCCGGTTCAGCTTTGCAGGGAAGTACTATCGGGTCGAGCACGCCATCCTCGAACCGAAGCCGGTGCGGCAGCCACGCCCCACGCTGTACGCAGGCGGCGAGTCGGCCGCTGCGAAGGAGCTGATCGCGCGCGCCTGCGACGGATATCTCATGCACGGCGACCCGCCCGAACGCGTCGCCGCCAAGGTGCGCGACATGCAATCACTGCGCGACGCGAACGGCCTCGCGCCCCTGGTCTATGGCGTGGCCGGCTACGTCGTGTGCCGCGCGACGGAGACGGCGGCGCGGCGCGAAATCGAGCGGATCACCGACGTGCGGCAGAACGCGGCGGGATACGCGAACTACGAGCAGTGGCTCGCCAATACGCAGCTCGAGCAGCGCGTGAGCCTCGAGGACTATTCGGTCTCGAATCGCGGCTTGAAGGCAGGGCTCACCGGCACGCCGGAGCAGATCGCGGAACGGGTGCGCGCGTTCGAGCAGGCCGGTGTCGACCTATTGCTGCTTCAGTTCAGCCCGCAATTGGAGGAGATGGAGCGCTTTGCCGAAGAGGTGATGCCGCTCGTCACCGAGCCGTCCGCTGTGCGATGAGGCGGGCGGCTGCGCGCCCTGAACGGACACACGCCGACACGCCGGCGCCGTCGTAGCCCGCGCCGGCGATCGCCAGCGGGGGCAGTCGCTCGAGACGCCGACGGATCGAGGCAACGAGATCCGCGTGACGCGCACGATAGCGCGGCAAGCCTCGTGTCCAGAAGTACACCCGCGACCACAGCGGCTCGCCGCGAATGGCGAGAATCGAGGCGAGCTGCTCGCGGGCCAGCTTCGCAGGGTGATCGTCCGTCGGCCCCAGGTAGGCGCGCAGCAGCGCATGGCCCTCCGGAGCGCGACCGGGAAACTTTTGTGAAGCGTACGTGCAGGCCCGGATCTGGTCCGGTGCGGGCGACTCCACGACAAATCCCGCGCCTGAGAGCGGCCGCCCGATGTCCGCTTCTCTATACGCGAGCGACACCGTGATACTCGGCGCGTAGACGACCTCCGCCAGTTCGCGCGCCCCGGCTACACCGATCCCCTCGAGCAGACGGCCCGCCGTGTAGGCCGGCAGCGTCAGCACGATACCGTCGGCTTCGTGGGCCGATCCTCCGGTGATCGCCAGCCGCCACCCTTTCCCCTCGCGCGCGATACCGGCAACGCCCTGGGCAAGCCGCAATGAGCCGGACAGACGCTGCGCCACCGCCATCACCAGCTCACCCATCCCGCCGGCAAAGCTGCGGAACCCGGCCGCTACATCGGACGCCTTCGCATCGATTCCCAACAGTACGGCCGCCCGGCCGGCATCGATCGGCTGTAGCTCCCCGCCCGACCACAACGACGTTCCCCGTTCGCGTTGATCGATGACGCGATCGCCGATGTCGACCTCTTTGGCGAGAGCCGGCAGCTCGGGCTCGCTGGCCAGGAAACCGTCCGGTCCGCCCTCGACCAGGAACCCGTCGACGCGCTCCGTGACGACCACTCCACCCGGGCGCCGCTCGCTCTCGAGGATCGTCACGTCGCTCCCCCCCCCTCGCGGGCCTGCGCGCGCCAGCTCCCACGCCGCCGCGAGTCCCGCAATCCCGGCACCCACGACGATTATCCTCACACCCAGCCTCGCTGCGCCGCCGCTTCGCGAACAACCGCCGCGACGGCTGCCACCAGGCGTGGATCATTGTTCAGCGAGCTGGTTCGCTCGAGCTGGATGCCGAGTCGCCGGGCGAGTGCCTGACACTCGACGTCGATGTCGTAGAGGATTTCGACGTGATCACACACGAATCCGATGGGGACGAGCAGGAGCGTCCGATTCCCTGCGCGGGCGACCTCGGTGATCACGTCTTCCACGTCGGGACCGAGCCAGGGCTCGGGCGTGGCGCCGGCGCTTTGATACGCGCAGCGCCAATCCTGAAGACCTGCGCGGTGGGCGACGTCGGCGGCGCTGGCTTTGAGCTCGTCCGGGTACGGGTCTGCCGAGGCGAGGATCTTCTCCGGCAGGCTGTGCGCGGTGAAGATGACTGGAACGGTCGATCCCCGGGGGAAACGCTGCAGCGCTGCCGTAATTCGACTCGCGACGGCCTCGAGAAACTGGCCCTCGTGCCACCACGACCGGATGAGTGTGACGTCCAATCGGCCGTCGGCGGCCTGGAGCAACTTCTTTTCGTACGCCCCGACGGACATGTTGGAGTAGTGCGGCGCCATCGCCACGCCCACGACGCGCTGGTGCCCAGCCCGCGCGATCTCCTCCACGACGTCCTGGATGTACGGATGCCAGTGACGCATTCCCACATACACTTCGAACTGGTCGCCCAACACTGCGCCGGCGCCCGCGGCCTGGGCACGCGTAAGCTCGAGGATGGGTGAGCGTCCACCGATACGCGCGTAACGGGCGCGGATTTCCTCGACGAGCTGGGGGCGCGTGACACGACCGCCGCGGATGTCCTTGAGGTATGGCTCTACCTCATCGAGGTTGCCCGGCCCACCGTACGCCATGACGAGAACGGCGATCCGCTCACGCTTCATGCACCAGATCCACGACCGCGCGTACCGCCGCGACGTCCGTCTCGGGCAGGATACCGTGGCCGAGATTGAAGATGTGACCGGGCCGGCCCCCGGCGCGCTTGAGGATATCGCGGACCTGGCGGTCGCGCTCGGCGGCGGGCGCAAGCAATGCCGCCGGCTCGAGATTTCCCTGAATCGCCTTGCCGTCGATGCGCGTCCATGCAGCGTCCAGCGGAATCCGCCAGTCCACACTGATCACGTCGCCGCCCGCCGCTGCGAAATCCTCGAGGAAGGTCGCGGTCCCGGTTCCGAAATGAATGAGGGGAACTGCCGCCGCCCCGGCGGCCCCCCCGGCCCCCCCGCCGGCAAGCTGCAGCGCTCGCGTGCTGTGCGGCTGGACGTACGTCCGGTAGTCATCCGGTGAGAGACACCCGACCCAGCTGTCGAACAGCTGCAGCGCCTGCGCGCCGGCGCGCGCCTGTCCCGCGAGATAACTGCCGACGAGTTCGGCAAGTTTGCTCAGCAAGCGGTGCCAGGCGTCTGGTGCGTGGTACATGAAGCGTTTGGTCTTGGTGAACGTCCGGCTCGCGCCGCCTTCGATGGCATAACTCGCCAGTGTGAAGGGCGCGCCCGCGAAGCCGATCAGGGGCACTTCGGCAGGTAACGCGCGCCGCGCCAGCCGTACCGCCTCAAAGACATACCCCAGCTCTGCCTCGAGATTGAACGAGGGCAGCCGCTCGACGTCGGCCACGTCCTCGATCGGCCGGGCGATCGTGGGTCCTTCGCCCGCCGCAAAGCTCAGCCCCAGGCGCAGCGGCTCGAACGGCAGCAGGATGTCGGCGAACAGGATCGCGGCGTCAACGCCCAGCCGCTCGACCGGCTGAAGCGTCACCGCGGCGGCGAGCTCGGGCTGATGGCAGAGGTCGAGGATTGAATGGCGCTGGCGGAGTTTCCGGTACGCCGGCATGTAGCGCCCGGCCTGCCGCATGAACCAGACGGGCGTGACGTCGGTACGCTCCCGACGGCACGCTTTAAGAAACCGCAGGCTCCCGTGCCTCGTGTGCGATGAGGATCGTGTCGCCGTCCAGTTTCACCTGGTAGCTCGCGATCGCGTGGACCGGCGGTCCACCCAACACGCGCCCGTTTTCGAGCGAAAAGATCCCTTCGTGCCACGGGCAGGTGACGGTACAGCGCGCCGCGTCGACGGTGCCCTCGGACAGGCTGGCGCGCGCATGGGTGCAGCGATTCCCGATGGCGTACACGGTGCCATTCACATTGAAGAGGGCCACGGCCTCATTGGCCGCATAGACGCGCTTCGCGGTGCCCGGGGGCAGCTCACCCAATGTCGCGACGGGGGTGAAGCCGTCGTCGCGCGCCGGCCGGCGCGACACGGCTTGGGCCGATCCAGCCCCGCCCAGCGTGTCGAGCATGTCCCACAGCGACATCTGCACACAGGTCAATGTCGGCGTGTCCCGCAGCGTGTACGACGATGCTTCGCTCTCGCGCAGCTCCATGACGAGATCGAGAAACTCAGCGGGGTTGTCGCCCTCGAAGGCCACGATGAATTCCTGGTCATCCAGCCCGTAGGAGTATGTCGTGTTGAGACGGATGGTCGGGTGCTTGCGTCCGATGCGCACGTGCTCGTCCATCATGCGTTGGCGCTCGGGTTTCGGCAGGGCGTACCAGGGGCGCGTCTTGATGAACGGATAGACGAACAGATACTTGGCCGCGCTTGGCTGGATCACGAGACGCTGCTCGTGATTCGGGTCCGCCGGGAACTCGTAGATCGAACGCCGCGTCATCGCCAGGTAGCTGTACGGAATCGAGAGATAGGCGCCGAGGTCCGTGCGGTTGAGGGCTGTTTGCAGCTCGACCAGGGCATCGAGGTCTTCGGCGACTTGCCACAGCAGGAAATCGGCGTCGCCGCGAATGCCGACAAGACCGTAGGGCCGGAGCAGCAGGCGGCCGTGATAGCGCTCCAGCGTCTCGCCGAACTCGAGCTTCGCCGACGCCTGGCGCTCGGCGGTCAGCCTGCGCCAAGCGGGGTCGAGTTTGTAAAAGGCGTAGCGGACGACTTGACGCTTTTCGGAAGCCATGGGCGGGAATCTAACGTGGGAGCAGGGAGCAGGGAGCAGGGAGCAGAGATCCTAGGGCGATGTCTTCTGCTCCGTGCTCGCTGCTGCATGCTCCTTCCGGTAGGTCTTGATCACCCAGTACGTCAGCCCGCCAAAGACGATCAGCGGCAGCGCGACCAGGACGAGCGAGCTCCAGAAGTAAATGAGATCGATGTTCGAATTCATCGGCCGATGAAACGCCGCAGATGACGCAGATAGTACGTGAGCCCGACGCCGAGCGCGGCGAACGCGATGCCGAGCGCCATCTGGCCTCGCCAAATCGACCAGAGGGCAAAGCCGGCGCAGAAGACGATGCCGGTCGTGATCAAAATGCGATGGAACGGAATCATGAGCGCGGCTCGCTACGCCATCACCTTGTCGAGCACCATCAACGTCAACAGGGCGGGCAGGTAAAGAATTGAAACAAGGAAAAGGCGCCAGGCGCGTGCCGGCGTGGCGCCGGCGAGGAGTCCCGTGCCGGCGGCGACGTACGCCAGTCCCAGGGCGATCGCGCCGTAGAAGTACCAGGCGCCGGTCACGCCCACCAGCGTGGGAACGAGACTGATCGGCAGGAGCGCGACGGCGTACAGCAGCGCCATGCGGCCGGTGTCGCGGCCATCCTCATCTGCGAAACTCAGCATCCGCAGGCCGCCCGCCCGGTAATCGTCGCGGTACAGCCAGGCGAGCGCGAGGAAGTGCGGCAGCTGCCACAAAAACAGGATCCAGAACAACGCGGCCACCGCTACACCGATGCTGCCGCCCGCGGCAGTCCACCCGCCGACGATCGGCAGGGCGCCGGGAACGGCGCCGACGAGCGTGTTGAGCGACGTCTTCCGCTTGAGCGGCGTGTACAGGAACACGTAGCTCGCGAACGTCAGCGCCGCGAGCAGCGCCGTCAGCAGATTCACCATCAGCGCGATATAGCCGACGCCGACAACGGTGATCGCCGTCGCGAACCAGATGGCGGCAGCCGGGGTGAGCCGGCCCGACGGCAGCGGCCGGCGCCGCGTGCGCACCATCCGCGCATCGACGTCGCGCTCGCGAATCTGGTTCCACGCGTTGGTCCCGCCCGCGACGAGCGCGGTCCCGATCAGCGTGTTGACGAGCAGCGCCAGATTCACATGATCGCGCGCGCCAAGGTAGAATCCCGCGGCGGCCGTGAGCAGGACCAGCTGCGTGATGCGCGGCTTCGTCAGCTCGAGCAGCGCTACCGTACGTGCTCCATGATCACCGCGCTCACGAGAATGATCGCAAGCGGGATCGGGACGATGAAAATCACGCGTAACCGCCAGCGCTCGAATTTGAGATGCATGAAGTACAGCGCCACGAGCAGCGCCTTCCAGACGGCGAGGAACAGCAGCAACAGCAGCTTGATGTTGCGCGAGACCGGCAGCTCGAACGCCAGCGACACCTCGGCCACCGTAAGGACGAACAGATACAGCCAAATCAGCATGTAGTTCGGCCGTTTGTGGGTCGCGCCGGATGGCTGTGAGTTCGTTGCAGTCATGAACTGGGCCTCAGATCAGGTAGACGATCGTGAAGAGGATGATCCACACCAGGTCGACGAAGTGCCAGTACAGACCGATGACTTCGATCCCGCGATAGTCCTGCGGCGAGTACTTCTCCGGCAGCACCTTGGTGAAGTACAGATACGTCATGCTGATCACGCCGCACGTCACGTGGAAGCCATGGAAGCCGGTCATGGTAAAGAACGTGGAGCCATACAGCCCCGCCACGGCGGCGCCGTACTTGATCGGGTCGGCTGCGGCGTGCTCGGCCAGCAGCGACCCCTCGCGAAAGCCGGCCGGCGTGAACCCGTGGTGCACCAACTTGAAGTACTCGATGAGCTGCACGCCCACGAACCCCGCTCCGCAGATCATCGTGACGAGGAGCCAGAACTTGAGCCCCCCATCGCGCAGCAGCTTCCCCGGGACGGGCCGGAGGAAGTACTTCTTCCCATCCTGGATGGCCGCGAACGCTTTCACCATCGACACGGACGAGCAGATGAGGAGAAATGTGTTGAACGCGGTCAGCGGTACGTTCAAGACGGCACCCGGCTTCGCCCATTCCCCGGGGGCACCAAAGCGCAGCACGATGTACGATCCGATGAGCGCCGTGAAGAACATGACGTCGCTGGCCAGGAAGACCCACATCCCCAGCTTGTTGCTGTACACCCCCGCGCCCGGCTCTGCCGGGGATGGCGGCCGCATTTGATCTAGGACTTGAGTCCCGTGCGTCATCGCACTCTCCCGGTCAGTGTCCGGCCGGCACGGGCGCCGGCACCGGATCGCGGTCAGTGGGCAGCTTCACAAATTGCGGCAGGAAGTCCTTGTCACCGGCCTCGGGGGAGCTGAACTCGTACGGGCCTCGATACACGTTGGGGGTGCGCTCCCAGTTGCCGTGCGGCGCCGGATTCGGCAGCGACCACTCCATGCCGTTGTCGTTCCAGGGATTCTGCGGCGCCTTTTTGCCGAATTTGAGGCTCCACAGGAAGTTGAACACGAACAGGATCTGCACGGTGAACAGGGCAAACGCGGAGTAGGAGATGAACACGTTGAGCGGCTGCTGCGGCTTCAGGAAATCGTAGATCGTGGGATCGTAGATCCGGCGCATCTGCCCGCCCATCCCGATGATGTGCATCGGGAAGAACGTCAGGTTGTAGAAGATGAACGTGAGCCCGAAGTGGAGCTTGCCGATCCCCTCGTGCATCATCCGGCCGAACATCTTGGGGTACCAGTAGGGAATCGCCGCAAACAGCGCGAACAACGACCCACCGAACAGCACGTAATGGATGTGCGCCACGATGAACTGGGTGTCATGAATCGGAATGTCCACCGGCGTCGCCGCCATGAAGATGCCCGACAGGCCGCCGATCGTGAACATCGATACGAACCCGATCGCGTTGAGCATCGGCACGTGGAAGTGCAGGTTGCCGCGCCACATCGTGCCGAGCCAGTTGAACACCTTCACGGCCGACGGCACCGCGATGAGCAGCGTCGACACCATGAACGACGACCCCAGCGTCGGGTTCATGCCGCTCATGAACATGTGGTGGCCCCACACGATCCAGCCGAGGAACGCGATGCCGATGATGGCGAACACCATCGAGTGGTAGCCGAAGATCGGCTTGCGGCTGCCGTTGGCGATGATGTCCGACACCATGCCCATCGCCGGCAGGATCAGGATGTAGACCTCGGGGTGCCCGAAGAACCAGAAGAGGTGCTGCCACAGCAGGGCCTGGCCGCCCGCCACGGGATCGAAGAAGTGGGTGCCGAGGACGTTGTCGAACAGGAGCATGATGGCCGCACCCTGCAGCACCGGCAGCGCGAGCACACCGAGGATCGCCGTGATGAAGAGCGCCCAGACCGACAGCGGCATGCGGAACCACGTCATGCCCGGCGCGCGGTGGTTGATCACGGTCGTGATGTAGTTCAACGATCCCATCACCGACGAGAGTCCCAGCACCACGATCGACACGCACCAGAGCATCTGGCCGACCGTGACACCCGACAGATCGGGCCGCGCCGCCAGCGGTGCGTAGTTCGTCCACCCCGAGCGAATCGGCCCGTTCGGCACGAAGAAGCTCGCCGTCATGATCAATCCCGCGAGCAGCGCGAGCCAGAACGAGGCCATGTTGATGCGCGGGAACGCCATGTCGTGCGCGCCGAGCTTCAGCGGGATCAGGAAGTTGGCGTACACGCCGACGAGCAGCGGCATGATGGCGAAGAACACCATGAACGTGCCGTGCATCGACACCAGCTGGACGTAGTACTCGGGCAGAATCACGCCGCCCGCGGCCATCGACTCAGGCAGGATCCCGCCCCCCGGCATGGGCTTGCCCGGGAAGCCGAGCTGCCAGCGGATCTGCATCGCCAACAGTCCGCCCACCAGCAGGAACAACAGGCTGACGAACAGGAACTGAATGCCGATGATCTTGTGATCGGTCGAGAAGATGTATTTGCGCCAGAAGCTCATTGGCGCATGATGGGCGTCGTGCGTCCCTAGCGTCTTATGCGCGACTGAGGTCATTCAGAACCCCCCCCTCCGGCGGCTTGTTGTGTCACCCAGGCCTTGAACTCCTCGGGCGTGTGGACGAACACCCGCGCTCGCATCTTGTAGTGCCCCATCCCGCACAGCTCGGCGCAGCCGAGCTCGAACTCGCCGGTCTTGGTCGCCTGGAACCAGGCGATGATGTGCATGCCGGGCACGGCATCCTGTTTCAGGCGCCACTCGGGCACGAAGAACGAATGGATCACGTCCTCGGAGCTCAGCTCGGCCGCCACCGGCTCATTCACCGGCACATGCAGCTGATTGCGGACCGTAAAGTCGTCCGCCGTTCCCAGCTTCCCGTCCGGCCCCGGGTAGGTGATTTGCCACTCGAACTGTTTGGCGTGCACGCCGATGTGGTAGGCGTTCGGGGGCACGCTCTTCCTGTCCTTGATCAACACCCAGTAGTGATTGCTCACCAATCCGAGCGCGACCATCGTGACGGCGGGGATCGCCGTCCAGATGACTTCCGCGCGCGTCGAGCCGTGGGTGTAGAACGCTTTCCGACCCGGCCGGGCGCGGTAGCGAATGACGAACGTCACCACTCCGACCTCCACGAGCACGAGCGCGATTCCCGTGATGATGAGAATCGCCAGAAACATCGTGTCGATCGGACCGGCGAACGTCGATCCAGCGTCGGGCAGCCACCACCGCATCGAGCCCCCCTCTCCGCGCGCGTTAGTGCGCGGCGAAAGTAAAGTTGGCCGTTTTGCTCTCGGTTGCCGCGATCGTCACCGTCGCGGTCTGGGTGCCGAACTTCTCGTGCCACGCTTCGACGGTGTACGTCCCCGGCGGCAGGCCCTTGATCGAGAAGCTTCCGTCGGCACCGCTCACGGCGAAGAAGGGATCAGGCCGCACGCCGGCGTAGGCGTGCATCCAGCCGTGCACGTTGCACTCGAGATTGACCATTACCTCCGGCGCCGAGAAGGTCACGTCGCGCGTCATGCCCGCGTTGGGTTGGCTGACGTTGAAGCCGCGATTCTTCTTGGCGATCGCCTTGATGTTGTGCAGGAGGGGATCGGAGTTTTTGATCTCGAGGTTCTGGCCCACCATGATCCCGAGGACGTGGGGATGATAGCGGCAGCCGTTCTGGTCGAGCACCACGGGGGTGGACGGCGCCTGATACTTCGCGTTGGCGGGCAACCCGGCGCTCACGTACACGAACACATTGGCCAGCGCGTTGGCGGCACCAGCGACCACCATCTCCTCCTTCGGCGGCGCGGGGTACTTTGCCTTGCAGGCGGCTTCTTCACTCATATCGATCGTCGGCATTTTGGGCGGCGTCCCGGTGAACTTGATCTTGCCGGTGATCGTTCCGCCGTCCGCTGACGCCTCGCTCGTCGCTGCAGCGGGCGGCGCCGCTGGGACGGCGGCGGCGTTTCCCGTATCTCCCTTGCTGCACACGGTGAGCAGAAACATGCCGCCCACCACGCTCAAGATTCTGCCGTTCATTGCTGCCTCCGGTATGAAGTCTTCTGCTGCGCCCGCCATACGACCAACATGCCCAACCCGAGCGTGAGGACCATGGCGAGCACCGGCGAGATGAACACCCGGGCCGGCACCGGTTCGTCGAGGGCGAGGAAATACCACGTGCTGACGGCCATGTGTGTCCCGTGCTCTCCGTTGGACCCGTCCCACGCGAAGAACGCCACGGGGATGGCACGGCCGGTCCGGAATGCAAGCTGTGTTGCCGTATCAGGCGAAGCAAGTGCGCGTGTGAAGACGACGCGCCACTGGCCGTGGTCGTACACCGCCTGCCCGCCGACTCCGGTGTTCGCCGCCGGATCGAAACGCTCCAGGCCCCGGGCCAGCCCCGCGGCGGCCGACGACCGCGCGGTGCTCACCCAGCGCCACTGGTAGACGGGCGCGCTGGAACTGCCCATCAGGAAATAGGGGCGCTCCATGCCGGTGGGGATCGTCACGGGAAACTGTACGGCAATCTGATCGGGCCAGAGCGCCGGCTGCTCACGGCTGGAGTCATCGGTCTGCACGGCGGCCAGGACGCGTCCCACGTGTCCCAGCCACGATGAGTCCGGACTCACTGACCGATCGTCCCACGTCACCCGCAGTGCGATCGAGTCCGTGGTGTGCACGGCCTTCACCCAGACGCCGGTCACGGCCGGCGCGAACCACCGGCTCTTATGGATCACCTGCCCGACCAGTGGGAACCAATAGGTATCGATGGCATTCCAGCCGGAATCGTCCGGCGCGCGCGGCAGACCGTGAGCGGCGAGCGGCGCGTGAATGACGTCACGCACCACCGGCGGCTCGCTGGGGGAGAGGCTGCGGACATACTCGGCCGCGCGCCACAGCTCCGTTTCGGTGAGGAACTTTTGGTCGATCAGGTCGCTGAATGACGGCATCGGCGTGCCGTCGAGGCCCGTCCGCAGGCGGTGATAAATGTCGGTCGTCGTGGCACCGCCGTTGAACCGCCAGTTCTCGTGCAGGTTCGCGGCGAAGATGGGGTGGCCGGCGTCGTCCTTGAGCGTGGGGGCTGATGGACCGTCGCCCCGGCCCTGATCGCCATGGCATTTGCGGCAGCCGATCGAATCGTAGAACTGCCGACCCACCCGCAGCGCTTCCGCCCCCACCCCCGGCTCCTCGCCGAACTGCAGCAGCTGCGGGCGCTGCGTCGTGTCGGCGAAGAACGTCGAGAACGTCTTGATGTATGCCAGGACGTCGCGCCGCTGCCGATCGGACAGCTTGGTTTTCCATCCGGGCATGGCCGTGCCCGGTAGCCCTTCATCTATAGAGCGCAGTAGATCGGCGTCGGTGGGAAGTTGGCCGCTGGCGGTCGAGCGAATCTGATAGACGGCGCCCGTGAAATCGCGCGGAGGCGGAATCATGTGCCGGGCGGCCGGCCCGTCGCCGGCGCCGCTCTCTCCATGACACCCCGCACACCATTTCACATAAACGGTCTTGCCTGCGGTTGTGTCCTGAGAAAGGAGCAGGGAGCACGGAGCAGGGAGCAGGGAGATGCAGAGAGCGAGCAGGCGCCTAATCATGTTTGCTCCCTGCCCCCTGCTCCGTGCTCACCTCCCACGTCCTCGGCTTCCAACCCGTCTGTTCATACAGAAACAGCACGACCGACCAGATCTCGTCTTCCGTCAAAAAGTCTTCCCACGCGGGCATGGCCGAATTCCAGGGCGTCCCTTCGCGCGGCAGCCCCGGGCCGCCCTTCGCGATGCGCCAGAAGACGAAGCTCTCCGTGAGCTGCGCGATCGTGCCGTTGTCCTGGAAGTTGGCGGGCAGCGGATTCAAGCCGGACGCGTAATGGCCCTGGCCGTCGAGATGATCGCCGTGACAGGGCACGCAGTTCTCATAGTAGACGCGGTGGCCGGCGGCCAAGTGCGCCGCCATGTCACCTGAGCGGCGCAGCGGGTTTTCGAGTCCAACGAGTGTGATCGTCTTGCCGCGGAACGTGATCTGCGACGGTGGCGCGGGATGGATCGAGCGGAGGTTGGGCGGCGCGGCGACACTCGCCTTGACCTGGCTGTACGTGATGCAGCCAACCATCAGCGTGACCGCTGCGAGCACGGCCGCGCGGATCACCTTCAGTCGCGGCTGGGTCAGGACGTCCCGGAGCGGCTGCTTGAATTCGGTCCAGCGCGCTTCATCGTCGCTCACCCAGATCAGCACGCCGACCAGTACGGTCGCCATGTACTGCAGCACCACGCTCTTTGGTACCATCGCGCTGCCCGGCAGAATCGGAATGACGGCGACGATGACGATGTACGCCAGCACCAGAATCCCGATGGCCTGCCAGAATGGATGGCGGAAGAACGCTCTCATTTGTGGCTCGACAGGAACTGGACGAGCGACTCGAGCTGTGCGCCGGTCAGCTGGTTACCGAACGTCTTGGGCATGACGCCTTTGAACTTCTCGTAGCCTTTCGCGGTCTTGGCGTCGGGCAGCAGGATGGACTCGCGAATCAGGTTGGCCGACAAGCGCGACCCGACGTGCGTCAGGTCAGGCCCGATGGCGCCGCCCTCGCCGCTGATCTTGTGGCAAGCGGTGCACCCCGCGCCGCGGATGATGGTCATGGGATCGGTCGATCCACCAGCGATCCCTGGCGCGCCACCACCGGCGGCAGGGGAAGCAGAGGCGGCAGGGCCCGATGCGGGCGGGATGTCCGCTGCCGTGACGTCGACCGTTCCGCCATTCGACTCGAGAAATGCAACCAGCGCCCACAGCTGTTGCGGCGAAAGCGTGCGTCCCATTTCCGGCATGATGGGCTCATAGCCGGCTACGACGTAGGCGCGCGGGCTGGTGAGCGACTCATAGATGTAGGCCTTGCAGTCTTTGCCCGCCTCCCGCTTGCCGCAGCGCGCGCCGACGGGCCCCTGCCCCTTTTCGTCGGTCAACAGGTTCGGCGCGCGTGTGCCGAGGCCATGGCACGCCGTGCATCCGCCGGCGCCGTGATACAGCTGGTCGCCGGCATTGACGAGCTGCTCGGGCGTGACGTTCGCGCCGAGGGTCAGAGCGTGCGGGACCTCGGACTGCACCTGCGGGATCTTGTTCGCGATGAGCGTATACAGCGCGAGCGTGCCGACCACGATGCCGATGATGCGCAGGTTAGTGGCCCACATGCGGCGCCTCCACGGTGGAGGGCACGAACGTCGATTTCTCGGCGAGCCCGCCAAGCCAGAAGATGAAGCCCACGAGCGACAGGAAGATCAACACGCAGGTGCTGATCATGATGGCGGCGTAGCCTAACGCTGGTGTGGCGGCGTACGGCGTCGTGTCCTGCATGATCTGCCACACGTGCCAGTGCTGGCGGATGCCGCTGCGGGCGAAACCCATCAACCCCATCAGCCAGGTGAATGTGACGGCGAGAATGAAGAGCGCGTACTGCGACCGGGGCGGCATTTTGCCCCACTGGATCGCGCCGAGCGATTGCGCCCCCCGCGCCATGAGCACGTCGATGATCGTGACGAATACGATGCAGGCGAGCACCGCGCCGACTTGGTATACCGAATAGCCGATGCGGACGATGGCCTCGACGAAATAGCCGCGGATGCCGAAGAACAGCACGATCGCGGCGGCGATGGCGAACATCCCTGCCTGAATTCTCGTCCCGGCGTGCGCCCACGGCACGACGGGTCGGATGTTCGCGCGGCGGTACAGCAGGAACGAGAGGAAGGTGGCCAGGATCATCAGATTGACGGCGGTGTTCTTCGCGCTCATGACGCCGAGCGCGCCGAGCAGCGGATGGTGCGAGCCGCCCATCGCGGCCAGCTCGCGCGAATCGGCGATCATCGTGTGCGGCGTCCCCCAGACCAACGCGCCGAGCACGAGGATCACGAGCAGCCACTTGGTATACGGTTGATAGCGTTCCGCGCCGGGGATGCGACCCATTCCGATCCAGAGATAGTAGTTCCCGGTGAGGAACAGGACCGCGATGAGGAACGCCTGGATCACCCACAACCAGCTCATGAAGCCGCCCATCATCGTGATGCCCATCGACTGGTCGTACTGATAGATCTCACGGCCCAGCCAGTAGCCCGCGAATGGCAGGACGATCAGCGCGGAAATCGCGATGAAGTTCCCGACATAGCCCATCCAGTCGTAGTGCGCGCGCTCCTCGTCGGTCTTGGACGCGAGGAAGCGATAACTCGCATAGGCGCCGACGATCGCGCCGCCGAATACGACATTGCCGATCAGGCGGTGAATGTTGATCGGCATCCAGGTGTGGTTCAGGATCGCGTGCCACAGCTTGATGCTGGTGGGCGACGTCTCGGGCGTGATGTCGCGCGGCGGCGTCATCATGTACGTGAGCCACGAGTCGGCGATGAACATCACCGTGGTGCCCCAGATGTTCAGGAGAATGCCCAGTCCGAGATGGGCGATCTTGGCTCGCCCGTACTTCCAGCGGTCCCAGCCGTAGTAATAGAGGTACAGCGTGAAGGACTCGAGGAAGAAGATCGAGACGTACACCCACATCGACGTCCCGAAGATCGCCGTCAGATAGGCCCAGAACCGCGGATACAGCGTCGAGAGCAGAAAGACGAGGACCGCGCCCCAGATCGCCGTGGCGCTGTAGGCGATCAGCAGCAGTCGCGTGAACTCTTTCGCCAGCCGGTCGTAGCGCTGGTCCTTGCCGAAGATGCCGATCGCCTCGGCGACCACCGCAAAGATCGGCACGCCGAGGACGAACGCCGCGAACATGAGGTGGATCTCGGCGGCAATCCAGACCGCGGCGCGGCTGCCGATGACCGGGAAGTCGCGGTACGCGCCGGCGGTATCCGCCGCGGCCTGGAGCAGGACGAGGTGATCAGCCATTTACCATGCCTCGTGCACCCCCCACAAGCAGGTCCTTCGCGCCTTCGGCGCTCAGGATGACATGCTTGCTCGCTCCGTGGGAAGAGGAGAATGAGGGGTGGTACTCAGGATCCAAACTGCCCTTCTCTTCAAATGCGCGGTGCGGCTTGTCATCCTGAGCGAGCGCGCGGAACGCGCGCGAGCGAAGGACCTGCTTGTCCGTTCTAAGCATCATCAGACACGAAGAACGGTTTCCGCTGGGAGAAATCGATCGGCATGGCGTTGCGGATTTCGCTCAGCAGCTCGGGCGTGATCTCGCGCAAGCCGCGCTCGCGTGCCCAGTCCTCGACCCGCTTCGCCACCACGCCGCGCACGAACGATGGAATCCGGTCGAGCCGCGCTCGCGCGGGCGCCGACCAGGTGAGCGCAGGGGTGAACTCGCTCCCATAACCGACGCTCACCGGCTCGATCACCTCGCGTCCGCGAGGCTCGTAGGTGCACGACGGATCGGCGGCGAGCACATCTCCCTCGAGCGCGAATGCGCGGGCGCGGCAGCCGCCGCACAACTTCCGGTACTCGCACTGCCCGCACTTCCCTCCCAGCGCTCCGTCGCGGATTTGGCGGAACAACGGCGCCGAGCGCCAAATCTCGCCGAAGCGCTGCGTGCGCAAATCGCCGGCGACCGCCGGCAGATAGGGACACGGCGTGAGCTTGCCGTCGGGGGTAATGCGGCAGTACTGCGTGCCGCAGGGACAGCGTGTCTGATAGTTGAGAATGGGCGATTGCGGGTCTGTGGCATGCACGTGCCGCATGAAATGCGGCGCGCACTTGGCGCGAACCATCATGCGCCCGCGGTACTGCCGCTGCCACCGCGCCAGGTCGGCAAGCACGGCCTCGTACTCGGGGGGCGCCAGATCGGACAGGCCGGCGCCGCGGCCCGTCGCGACCAGGAAATAGCAGTTGAAAGCGACCGCACCCTGCTCCGCCGACCACTGCGCCAGGCGCTCGAGCTCGGAGCGGTTCCCCTTCGTTGCCGTGGTCTGGATGATGAAGTCGAGCCGCTGCGCACGCAAACGGGCGAGTGCGGCGAGCGTTTGGTCGAGCGAGCCGGAACCGTGGCGAAAGCGGTCGTGGTAGCTGGGTCGCAACGAGTCGATCGAGAGCGCGACGCCGCGCACGCCCGCCGCCGTGAGGCCGGCGATGCGCTCGTCCGTGAGCAGCGTCCCGTTGGTGCCGACGACGACCGTCGCGCCGCGTTGGGACGCGTATGCAGCAATCTCCGTCAGATCATGCCGCAGCAGCGGCTCGCCACCCGACAGAATGAGCAGCGGCGCCGGATTGACGGCCAGCAGCTCATCCACGATCCGCAAGCACTCAGCTGTCTCCAGCTCCGACGTGGCGCTCTCGCGGGGACCGGCCGAGATGTAGCAGTGGGCGCATTCAAGGTTGCAGCGCCGGGTGAGATTCCAAGCGACGACGTGAGGAACGTAGCTCACTGCAGCAGCTTCTCGACCGCGCGTTTCGCGTCCTCGGGCGTCACGGTCTGCATGTCGACGGGGCACTTCTGCATCTTGTCTTCGATGTCACGGATGGGGCAGCGCGTGATTCCCTGAGCCTTTGCTTCTTCTATGAAAGCGCGCATCTCGGGCGAGAGCGCGTCTTTTCCCTCGGCTTCGGCGCGAATCTGCTTCGCGCGCAGCTCGGTAAACATCACCATCATGGTATCGACGTCGAATTCGTCGGCTTCGATCATCGCCTGCTTGTTGTCGTCCATCACGTGGGTCGTCACGCGCCACATGCCGTGATTGCGCGCGAACCGCTCGACGGTGTTGCGGGCCAGTGGCCGGGCAATGAGCGGCACGAGCTGCAGCCGTTGCCAGCTTTCTTCAGACCACACGATGGGGTCGGTCGCGACGCGGGCACGCTTCGAAACGGCACCCGTAACCGGGCATTTCGTTTCGACTTCCGCGATGGCAGGCTCGGGATCGGCATCGCGCCCCTGCACTTTCGTCGCCTGCATCTGCTCCGTGGCTTTTACCTCTGCAAGCGCGATTTCCTCCGCGCTGCCGATGCCCATGATGAGCTGCATATGCGTTGGCAGCAGTTTCTGGATCGCTTCATCGAGCCACCTGTTCGTGACCGTGGGCTGTGGTCCACCATCGCCCACTTTTTCCAGGACGTATTCCTCGACGGCGCGGCGCGCAATCCCCTGCGCAAACGGCGGCACGCGCAGAATCCGCACCTCGGCTTCCGGCGCCCACGGCAGGCCCGCCTGTCCGTCTTCTTCGATCCAGGGGAT
>DASZCG010000300.1:0-28758 GCA_035943355.1 Gemmatimonadales bacterium | reverse complement strand
GGCATCTGCCGCTCCTGCTGCACGTGCGCCTTATCGGTCGGCAGCTGGATGCCTGTCGCCACGGCGACCGGCTCGGTCGCCTCCGTGAGCGCGCGATGCCACTCAGCCACGATGCTGTCCGCCGGCCGGTGCGTCATGACTTCCAGGGCGCCAATCACGTTGCCGGTTTTGCCGGCGGAGCGCAGCAGCGCGCCGACGATGTCGTCGCCGTAGGTGCCGCCCAGGTAGGACCAGAACGACTGGCCCCAGCGGTAGGGGAAGTATCGGGGGTTGTCGAGATCGCGGAACTTGGGGAGCTCGCCCCGGCGCACCGCGTCGCGCATCCACATCGTCGTGTTCGGGTCGACGGGGCCCAGCGACATGTACTCCGCCATGCCCTCGATAAACCACAACGGCACGCGGTTCAATCCGGCGGCGGAGTTGCTGCGGCCGACTCCGGTGATGTCGTATTGGAAGGCGTGCGTCAACTCGTGGCCGATGACGTGATCGGTCTCCCACAGCGACGCGCCCATCGGCAGGATGATGCGGCGCTTCAGACTTTCCGTGACACCGCCGGTTCCTTCGCCCGGGCTCTCGCCCAGCACGTTGGTCTGCTCGAAGTCGGGATGGTCGGAGTAGAGGATGAGCGGTTGGCGGCTGCTGAGCTGATGGCGCAGCACATTCGACAGCCTGGTATACCAGCGTTCCGCCATGCGTGCGGCCTGGGCGGCAGCGTCGGCTTCCTTATCGTAGTAATAGACGTCGAAATGCTGCGTCTTCAGGACTTTGAACTTAAACGTCGAATATTGGACCGAGTTGCGTCCAAAGTATTGAGCCTGCGTGGGCGCTGCGAAGCACAGTGCAGCGCCAAGCAGCAGGGTGACACGAATTGTGGTGTTCATATCCTAGCATTACCCCCCTAGCCCTTTGCTGAGCCTACTCTCTTCAAAGAGACAGCTCCATCGTCTCTAAGGATACCTCATGGTGTCCGGTTCCACGTGGTCCGCGGTCACCGTCGGCATGTACCAGAATCATATGGGCCGATTGCTGAAAGCGATGTTTGCGGGCGTAAGGTTTCCCGGCGCCTGAGTCGCCTTCAGAAAGACGGACGACGGTCCGCCATGTTAACGGGTCAGTGGCCGAGGGATCACACCAGGTTCGCCGAAGGAGTACCTCTAGAAAGCGCCGCCGCCTCCGCCACCCCCACCGCCTCCGGAACCGCCGCCCCCGCCGCCCCCGCCGAACCCCGATCCCCCCGAGCTGCGCGGCGACGACGACATCGTCGTGCCCGCCACGGTCGTCAGGTGCGACACGCTGGTCGAGAAGTGCGACACATTGAAATTCGTCGCACTGGGTCCGACGTACCACCGGGGCGGCTCGGTGTAGATCCCTTCGAACGCCCGCGCGAACTGCTTCTCCACCCCGAATGCCATCGCGAACGGCAAAAACTTATCGAATAGCTCGGGGTGCCCAATGATGACGCGCTTCAGGTTCTCGGACTCGACCCGCCGCAAGAATTCCTCGAACCCCACCCCTGTTCGAGCGCGCGCGCGCCCGGCTCGGTACGCGCGGGCATGATTTGGGCGAAAAAAATGAGGATGAGCGCGCTGATGACTCCGGCCACAATGAACGGGAACGGCGTGAAGAGGAGGGCTTTGGAGAGATAGGCTCCCCCGACTCCCACAACGAGGCCGATGGTCACGCCCAGACCCATCCATTTCTGCCGCACCTTGTCCGGCCGGTTCTTGTAGTACCCGGTTGCCGTCAGGCCATCGAAGATCGCGTCGCGAATAGGGGAAAGCTGCTTGTAGAACTCGTCCTTCAGCTCATCGAGCGACACCACGTCGCCGCGCTCGTAGAAGATCCCGTTGAAGACTGCTGCTTCGTGTGGCGCGAGGCCCTCGATCGTCTTCAGCCGCTGGAAGTCGTAGGTCGTGCCGCCGCCGAGAAAACCGAACAGCTTCGGGACCTGCTGCTCTTCAATGCGGAGGTAACCCCTCACCGCCAGATCCACCAGCGTGGCCGTGATATCCCGCATGTCCGCGCTGTTGTCGAGCAGCGTCCCGGCTTCGGCGGCGGTCATCCCGCGCGGCGGCTCGTATTGCACCGCGATGGGGCGACCACGCGGATCGGCGCCGGAACGTCGCCACGCCAGGAACCCGAGTACCAGCACTGGAATCGGGAGCAGCAGCGGCCAATTGCTGCGTGCGGTCTCGAGCGCGCGCGCCATAACGCTGGGCGGTACGACGAATCCCTTATCCCACCCCACCACGGCGGTCAGCCCTTCGTGGAACGCGAGCGGGCGCGGCATGACGATGCGGACCGTGTCGGCGCTCATGGTCAGCTTCGCTTCCTGCGCCCTGGACCCGTAGACACCGTTGAACGCAATCGCCCGTACGCCGGTCGTGCCCGCTGGCAGCTCGACGGTCGCTGCGGCCGCATCGACGGGCACGTCCCACTCGTCACCGGTCACGTTCCAGTACAGCTCGTCGTGCTCATCAAAGAAGCGCAACCCGTTCGTGGCGCGATAGCGCAGCACGATCGTGCGCACCGCATTCTGGGCGCCCGGAATCCAGATCTTGTACTTGATGTATTGGCGCACCCGGCTCGATTCGGTGCGCAAATCGTGCCCCGCCTCGTCGCGGGCGCTTTGCAGCGATACGCCCAGGCGCCAGTTCAATCCCTGCAGCGTGTGATAGTCGACGGGAATGGTGCGGTACAGACCGTTCCATGAACCGACGAATCGGGCCGTGATGGTCTCGATGACGTCGATCGACGCGTCACGGTTGACGTGGATGCGCGCGTCGAAGCGCTCAATGGAATACGAGCGCTGTTGTGCGTGCGCGGATGCGGCTACAGCGAGGCACAGCAGCACCGCCAACGGCACACGCGGCACGGCGCGCTCTGCGGGATCGTCCAGGCCGAAGAATTCCCGCGGCCCCAGGCGCATCATCCCGGCGATAATGCTCGAGGGGAACTGCGCGATCGCCGTGTTGAAGTCGCGCACCACGGCGTTGTAGTAGCGGCGGGCGTTCTGGAGATGGTCCTCGACGTCGGTCAGCGTCTGCTGCAGGCCGGCAAAGCTCGCCACCGCGCGCAGCTCCGGGTACGCCTCGGCGACCGCGAAGACACGCTGCAGGGCGCCGCCGAGCGGGTCTTCTTCGTGCGCGCGGGTCGCCGGGGTGCTAGCGCTCGCCTGTACGGCGCGGCCGCGGGCCGCGACCAGCGCCTCGAGCGTGCCGCGCTCGTAACCGGCATGGCCTTTGACCACGGCGACGACATTGGGAATGAGATCGTGACGCCGCTTCAGCTGGACGTCGATGTCGGACCAGGCGTTGTCGCCCAGCTGCCGCAGCCGAATCAGCCGATTGAAGGTGAACACCGCCCACGCCAGGACCACGATCCCGACACCGAGCGCGATCATCATGGCCGCTACGCTAGCTCGTCGAAGGAGCGAATGCGAGCGTGGGGGGCATTCGTCTCGACGGGAGCGTCAGATCCGCGCACGCAGAGGGCGGTGCGCATCCCCGCGTCGCGCGCAGCATCCAGCTCCGCCGTGACATCCGAGACAAACAGCACGTCGCTCGGCGGCTGGTGGAGCGCGGCGGCGATCACGCGATAGCTGCCCGATTCCCGCTTCGGACCCGTCTTGGTGTCGAAGTAGTCGTAGAGAAAGGGCGAGAGATCGCCCGCAGTCGTGTTGGCGAACAGGTTGCGCTGCGCCTGGATACTGCCGGAGGAGAAGATGGCGATGAGGATCCCGTGGCGGCGCCAGCGCACCAACGCGGGCCGCACGTCGGGGTAGACCTCCGCTTTCCCCTTCAACGCACCGCTGTGATAACCGGCTTCCCAGATCCGGCCCTGCAGCGACTTCAATGCCGTCGATTTGCTGTCGCGGTCCATCAACCAATGGACGTAGGCCTCCGCCGACCGCAGCTCGTCCGAGGAGCTCCAGGCTGGGAGACCGGCCTGCGCGGCGGAGGGGGGCTCGGCCGCATGCGCGGCGCGGAGCGCGGCGATATCCGCGATCGCTCCCGGATTCGTCGCGTTCTGCTCGAGGTACTCACGCACTCGTGCTCTCGCGTATGGGAACAGCACCTGGTGGACGAACGCGATGGGCGTCGTCGTGCCCTCGATGTCCAACAGGATGGCGCGAATGTGAGGCGGAGTCAGCTCGAATGAGTTCCGAGAGGGATGTACGTCGGCCCCATGCACACCGGCTGGTAGCCCTTGTCGGTGCCGCTGTTGGTGTAGTGCGGCGTCCAGCCCGACTTGTCCTGAAACAGCCGGATCGCGCGGATGTTGCGGTCGGCGCAGAGATCGAACCAGTGATGCGTGCCGCGGGGGACGCGCAGCAGATCGCCGGCTTCGACTTCGATGGCGATGACGGGACCCTGGCGCGGATGGATGTGGAACAGGCCACGCCCGCGAATGATGAACCGCACTTCGTCTTCGTCGTGCCAGTGCTCGCTGTTGAATTTCGCGAGCATGGCGTCGAGACCGGGGGTCCGGGAGGTCACGTCGATGACGTCGGCGGTCACGTAGCCGCCGCGCGCCTTGAGCTGTTCGATCTCCGGCGCGTAGGCCGCCAGCACCGCTTCCACGGGAGCATCGACCGCCACCCGCTGCTCTCCCGGCCAGCGCTCATAATCGATCCCCAGCGTCTTGAGGTAGCCCGTCACCTCGTGCTGATCGGTGATCGTCCTCCGCTCCGCCGGGATTCTCACGGTTGCCATGTCGTGCCTCGCTTTCGACCCATCGCCTCGAACAAGAACTCGAAAATCTCCATCTGCCGTTTCGCCGCAGCGAGGTCACTGCCCCAGGTATAGAGACCGTGCCGGCGGATGAGAAAGCCATGCGCTTTCGGGTTGGCGCGGAGCAGCTGTTCCACCTCTGACGCCGCTATCGCCCAATCCTGCGTGTTCTCGATGATCGGGACCCACTCGCGGTGCTCATGAGTGGCGACGCCATCGAGCCCCTTGAGCATCTCATAGCCTTCGATCACGACGCCGCCGTCAGCGGCGGTATCGGAGAGAATCGTGCTCCAGATCGAGTGCGTATGCAATACGGCGCCTGCCCCCACGCCGCGCGCGCGTGCGACCGCGACATGCAAACTGGTTTCGGCCGATGGCTTTCCCACGCCACCACCCAGCACGCGACCTGTTTCATCAATTTGCACGATTTGACTGGCGTTCAGCAGGCCTTTATCGACGCCACTGGCTGTGATGGCCAGCCGGAGCGGCTCCCGGCTCACGACCGCGCTGAAGTTGCCGCTGGTTCCAAACGTCCACCCGCGCGCATAGGACTGCCGGCCGATCTCGGCCAAGTCTTGGGCGAGCGCTTCGAAGGTCTGCACACTCAAGGGGAGGCGCTCCCACCGAGCTCCAGAGAGCATCCGCCGAGTTGCGCCGGCCAGCGCGGCGTGATCGAAATGCCCTGAATGGTTTCTTCAAATCCTTTTTCGCTGCGCGAGACCGTTGTGATCTCGGAGCGCCAGATTTCCGCCTCGGGATGAACCTGCAGCGCAACGCTGCGCGCGAGCGACAATTCGGGCGCGAACAGCGCATCCGCAGGCATGTCCGCCCCGTCCCAGCTGTAGCGCACCTCGAGGCATCCCGCCGCGTCGAAGCTGAGCCGCTTTTCGAGTCGATCCCCCTGCAGCACGAGCGTGACCGATTCGGCGGTCGCACTCACGGTCACGCGCATCGGCTCGGCGGCCCACGATCGCAGCGGTTTGTAGTTGGCCTTGGCGTACTGGGCTGCTGTAACGTCGGTGCTGATCAGGCGATCGACGAGAATGGCCCGTGGCTCGGCATCCACCGGCGGCAGCTCGGTGAGGCGGGACGCTTTCTCGATGTCGTGAATGCTTTGCGTTCCGCTCGACTTGTGGTCGTGACCTTCACCATGCGCCGGTTTCGGCAGCTCGTGGTATGACTCGCGCCGTCGCGTCAGAACGTCGGCGAGGTTGATGAGGTCGTCGAACCGCGTGAGCACTTCGATGGCGCCGCCGCGGTGTGGGCAGATCACCGCCGAGAACTGTGACGAATGCACCCACAGCTCGGGGTAGCCGTCGTAATCGAGGTCGAGCTCATCGCAGGCGAGCGATTCGCCCCGACGCAGCACGTGCTCGGCGATGGCGAGCTGGCGCCAGATGGCGTTGCGCAAATGCGGCAGGTAGAGACCGCCGAACACGCCGTGCCAGTACGCGTCGTTGCATTGCGCGCGCCCAATGGCCCGCCGCGCCTCGGGCGGGTCGCCGCGGCTGCGTGACAGGGTCGAAAGCGCGAGCATCGTCTTATGCATCCGGTTCGCCTCGGCGTACTTGACCAGGAAATGGTGCCAGTGTCCTCCGCGCACGAACGATGCCGAGGCGGCAAGGTGCTTGGGTCCAAGCTCCTCTTCGAGCTTGGTGAGATCCCGCTGGGCGGCAGGCGGAAGCGACCACTGCTCCATCTCCCGGTACGACGCGGTGCCGAGGTAGGCCAGCCCTCCTGACGGGACCTGGCGAAACGCCTCCTGGCCGGTCGTGAGCTTGATTTCGCCCGCGGTGATGAGCGCGTCCATCGTTTTCAGGAAAGTGTCCAGCCAGCCCGAGCCATAGACCCAGTCCTTTGTGCCGGGCCAGCCGCCGAATTTCTCGCCGTCGTCGGCAAGCACGGCGAGCCCGTGGCCGTGATGGCGCAGCTGCCGCAGATAGGACGCCGTCTCCTCCGGCGGGCGGAAGGGAATCAGATAACGGAGCCGCTCATCGATTGCGAGCAGCCCGACACGGCGGGCGTTCGACTCGGTGAGGTGCGGGCGGTGCAGCTCGTCGCTGCGAAAGCCGCTCACCAGGAAATGGCGATCATCGACGAGCGCGTATTCCACCCCGGCGTCGGCCAGATCCGCGGCTAGCCCGGGCTGCCACACGCGCTCCGTCAGCCACAGACCCGTCGCGTCCGCACCAAAGCGACGCCGCAAGTACTCGCGCATGCGGCCGATCTGCTCCAGCCGGTCGGGCTGGGGCAGTGATGCGAGAATCGGCTCGTCGAACCCGGCGAGCAGCAGCTCCAGCTTTCCATCCGCGGCCAGGCGGCCGATCATGTCGAGCCAGCCGACCTCATGATGTTCCAGCCATTCGAGCAGTGGGCCCGACACATGCAGCGTAAGAGGAAAGAATCCAGCGGCGGCGGCGCGCTCGATGATGGGCCGGTAGACATCCCGCACATGATCGGCCATGACATGGTCGAAATTCCCCACCGGCTGGTGCAAGTGCAGGCCGAACACAAAGCGGAGGGGGGGGTTCACGACGGTGTGGGCTGCAGCGTCTGCCGAAAGACGTCGGCTGCGGTGCCTGCCTTGGGGTCGTTGCTCTTCGCGTCGCCCAACTTTTCCGTGAAGCCGGCCTCGAGCCGTCCGCTCTCCGGACCGGCGAGCCCGATCGCGTACGCGGCGTAGCGCAGCACCTGCCGCCCTTCGATGCCGGCGATGTCATCGAAGAACCAGCCGCACGATGTCATGGCCCGCAGCATGCCGCGCTCCATCTCGATCAGCCGCTCCACATTGTCACCGCCTTTCACCGGCGTGGTAGCACCGGCCGCGTCCCGGAAAGCCCACGGACCGCCGGGGAGTGATGCCCCGTCACGCTCGTAGATCGCATGTAACTCGCCGGCCAGCCAGTCCACCGCGGCGCGCAGCGGCGCGCGCCACTCCTGCTGCGTGCCTCCCTTGAGCCTGCAACCACACGCCGACCGCCACCGCTCCACGCCGTGCGCGCAGCTCCACGAGGTCGGCTCGACGAGCTGCACCGACTCCCCCCCCCGGGGCGGGTGATCCGCCAGCGCAGCGGCGAAGTTGCTCACTTTCACTCGTGCGGAATGCTGCAGGCGGTGCAGGACCGTCGCGACGGTCTTGTCGGCGCCCTTGTGGTGGTGCCCGAATGTTTCGCCGTCCACCGCGATGCTCGCGATGGCCCCCGCCGGTGTGTGATGCAGCACGTCCGTCCAGCGGTTGGGATCCGCCGGCAGCCCGCCAAACGCGACGCCATGCGACAGCTTGCCGTCGTAGGCGAAGACCGCGATAGAGCGCCCGTCGTTGAGCTCGATCCTGGCGGGGAGCCCGTGGTGGTGGGGGGAGGCGTGAGCAACCTGATGTGGCGCGAGCACCGTGAATGCGATGCCCGCGGCCGCAATCACATCGAGTGTCTCGCGATCCACGGCCGTCTCGGGCAGCCAGAAACCGGCGGGATCGCGGCCAAAGCGCTGCTTGAAATCCTGTATCCCCCAGCGCACTTCCGTTTCCTTATCACGCCGGCTCGCGAGCGGCAGGATGATGTGGTGATACGGCATTGCGAGGGCGTTGCCGTGCCCCAGGCGCTTCACGCTGGCGCGGTCGGCGCGGATCACGGCGTCGTACACGTCACGCGCTTCACGCTCCATCCAGTCGAGCAGCGTCGACCCGAAATCGAAGCTCAAGTACTCGTAGAGCATCGCCAGCGGGCGATACGACTCCTTGGTGATGCGCACGTTCCAATCGTGCTCGGGGGCGGCCGACGGCTCGGCGTCGACCACTCCCGTCCACGGGTTTTCCCGCGGCGGCTGATAGAAGTGGCCGTGGATAACCACGAGCCCCTGTGTGGGTGCGCTCATCCGAGCCAGCCGCTGCCGTGCGGCCAGCGACCGTGGTGCAGCACGTACGGCAGGTGCGCGTGCAGCGTGAGGACGAAATCCATTTACCGGCGCGCGTTCACGCCGCGCTTGCTCGCGGTAGTCGACCCCCGTTTGCGCGGCGTGCGTGCACCGCCGCCTCCATCCGCTCGTGACGGGTCGGACGCGGATCGCGCAATCGCGCGCGCCGCCCGCGCGCGACGATACACCGCCGCGTACGCTTTGGCCGGCCGCGCCCACGAAAAATCCTTGCGCATCGCGCCGCGCGCGAGCTCCGTGAACCGGACGCGATCCTGATACAGCGTCACAGCGCGCTGGATCGCCTGATCGAACGCTGCGGGACTGTAGGCGTCATACAGGATGCCGGTGACGCCGTCTTCGATCGTGTCGGCGAGGCCGCCGACGTGGCGCGCCACCGGGAGCGCGCCGTACAGCTGCGCGCGCATCTGGGTGAGCCCGCAGGGCTCGTACAGCGAAGGCATCATCAGGAAGTCGGCGCCGGCGAGCACCTGGTGCTCGAGCGGATCGGTGAATGCGGTATTGAGCGCGACGCGATCTGGATAGCGGGCGCCGAGGTCGCGCAGCGCGTTCTCGAACTGCGCTTCGCCCGCGCCGAGGAAGATGAATTGCGCGTCGAGCCGCCGCAGCGATTGCGACGCGACGATCTGGTCCAGGCCTTTTTGCGCGACCAGCCGCGCGCTCATTCCGAACAACGGCACGCCCGGACGGCGCGGCAGCCCCCACGCCTCCTGCAGCGCGGCCTTGCAGCGGACCTTCCCGGACATTTCCTCCGGCCAGAACGGCGCTGCAATCTGGGGGTCGTTGCGCGGGTTCCACTCGTCGACGTCGATGCCGTTGCGAATGCCGACCAGACGATCGCCCAGCTGCCGGAAGGTGTGCTGCAGGCCGAAGCCGCCCACGTCCGTCAGCAGCTCGGACGCATGGGTGGGGCTGACGGTGCTCACCATGTCGGCGCACACCAGGCCGCCTTTCAGATAATTCAGGCGGCCATACCACTCCATGTAATTGGGCGACCACAGGTCTTCGGGCAGATGGATGTCGCGCAGTACGTGAGGGGGAAACACGCCCTGGAACCCGCCGTTGTGAACCGTCAACACGCAGGGCAGCCGCTGCAGATCTGCGTCGTCGCGGTACACGCGCCGCAAGAACACCGGAACCAGAGACGCGTGCCAGTCGTGGGCGTGCAGAATCAGATTGCCGTCGCCGATGCGCCGCGCGATCTCGATCGCGGCGGACGCGAACAGCGCGAAGCGCCGGTGATTGTCGGGGTAGTCGCCGTTCGCGTCGCCATAGATCCCGGGACGATTGAACGAGGCTTCGTGCTCGAGCAACAGCGTCTTGGGGTAGGCGTCGTCCGCCTTGCGCCAGCAGCGGACTTCCTCGCGCCGGCCGCCACTGTCGACGGTGAAGGGATCGTACAGCGGCTCGAGCCGCCCGACGTGCGCGCGCGCTTCACGGTACAGCGGCAGCACCACGTGGCTTTCCGTGCCCACGCTCGCCTGATAGTTGGCGAGACCTGATACCGCCTGACCCAGCCCACCCGTGCGCGCATACGGCCACAATTCAGCAGTGAGGTGGAGAACCCGGGTCTTCAACGAATCCCCCTGCGCTACAGTGGCGCATCTCCGGGAAGGGCCTCCCCGGCGGCCGCGGGAACGTAGTACCGCGTGACGTACGTCTGCAGCATTTGTCGGGTGGTGAACCGCTCGACACTGACGGCCAGCGCGGACTTCATCATATGTAGCCACGCGGCAGACACCTTGCCAGGGATGCGATCGTAAAACGTCGGTACCACTTCCTGCTCGAGCAACCGAAACAGCTGCTCCATGTCCGACTGCTCGGCATCGGCCTCGGCGGCAGGCAGGGGAATGGCCCAGCCATTTTCCCCCGTGAACCCCTCGGCCCACCAACCGTCGAGCGTGCTCAAGTGTGGAACGCCGTTGAGCGCCGCCTTCATGCCGCTGGTCCCGCACGCCTCGAGTGGCACGCGCGGCAGGTTGACCCACATGTCCACGCCCGCAACCATGCGCTGCGCGAGATGCATTTCGTAGTCCTCGAGGAACGCGATCCGCCCCTCGAAGCTGGGATCCTGCGCGGCCATGAAAATTCGCTGCAGGACGCGTTTCCCCGGGTCGTCCGCGGGATGCGCTTTGCCGGCGAAGATGATTTGCACGGGACGGCGTGAATCGGTCAGCAAACGCCGGAGCCGCTCGGGATCGCGAAACAGCAGGTCGGCGCGCTTGTACGTCGCAAAGCGGCGGGCGAATCCGAGCGTGAACACGTTGGGGGAGAGGAGCGCACCGGCTGCAGCAAGTTTTGCCGGGTCCTTCCAATAATCCCGCCAGCGGTGCCGCGCCTCCTCGCGGATGTAATGCAGCAGCAGGTACCGCAGCCCCTCGTGGGCGGACCACAGCCGGTCACCGTCCAGCGTCCGAATGGCGGCGACGGTCCGGTCGGGGTCCGTGTGCGATTCCCAATCCGGTCCGAGGACTTCGGCGAGCAGCTCGCGGATCGGCCGTGCCATCCAGGTGCCGAGGTGCACGCCATTGGTGACGTGCCCGATGGGGATGTCCGCTGCCGGCCGGTTGTCCCAAACCCAACGCCAGATGCGCCGCGATTCTTCCTGATGGCGCGCCGACACGCCGTTCACGCGACCCGCGAGACGCAGCGACAGCACCGTCATCTCAAAGCGCTGATCGGTGGGCCCGGAATTTCCGAGCGTCATGAATTGTTCGCGGGTGATGCCCATTGCGTTCCAGAACGGTCCTGAGACTTGCTCAACCTGTTCTGTCGTAAAGACGTCGTGTCCCGCGGCCACCGGCGTGTGAGTGGTAAACACACTCGAGGAACGGATCTGATTCCGTGCGGCCGGCAGGGTGAGACCGGTCGCGAGCAGCTCGCGCAGCCGCTCGATGTACATGAACGCGGCGTGCCCTTCGTTCGCGTGCCAGATCTCCGGATTGATACCGAGCGCGCGGAGCATGCGCACGCCGCCGACGCCGAGGACCCACTCCTGCTTCAGCCGCCATTCGGCCGCGCTCGTGTACAGCCGCGCGGTCAGCTTGCGGTCGGCGGGATCGTTGCGATCGAGATCGGTATCGAGCAGATAGACCGGCACACGTCCCACCATCACGCGCCACGCCCCGATCTGGACCTCACGGCCCGAAATCGTGAGCGACACGAGTGCAGGGTCGCCGTCCGGTCCGTTGACCCGAGCCGCCGGATTCACCGCGGGATCGATCGGATCGTCGGAGTCGCGCTGCCAGCCGTCGAGTCCGATCAACTGATCGAAGTAGCCGCCGTGGTAGTACAGCCCGACGCCGGCGAGCGGCACGCTCAAGTCGGAGGCCTCTTTGCAGTGATCGCCGGCGAGCACGCCGAGGCCGCCCGAGTAGATCGGCAGGGAGCGGTGCAGCGCGAATTCGGCCGAGAAATACGCGATCGGCCGGTTGAGCAGCTCGGGAAACCGGCCCGCGAACCACGTGCCGCTGCGGTCCTGGAGCTGCGCGAAGCGGTGCATGACCGCGTCGTAGCGCTCGAGGAAGGCAGGATCCCGGGCGCGCTGCTCGAGGCGCTCCGGCTCCACCTGCCGCAGGAATTCGACGGCGTTGTGCCGCGTCCCTTCCCACAGGCGGTGATCGATCCGGTGGAACAGCTCGCGCGCATCGAGCTGCCAGCTCCACCAGAGATTCTGGGAGAGATCGATCAGCCGGCTGATGCGCTCGGGCAGGGGAGGGGAAGGGGGCACGGGTGGCGCAATGGTCGGAGGCGCGGCAGGGGCGGACGGCACGCCTGGGGCGCCGGCGGCAGCAGCGGGTTGTGGCATCGGGTCTGACATATCTAATGAAGAGAGGGCCCGCGCGCACGGGGTCAGTGCCGTGTAAGGCTCCCGTCAGGCTCGCAACCTTTTGGTGCCGCGGCGCGTCCAAGCTTGTATCCTGGCCGAGTGACCGTCATGCCGAGCACGCCTGTCTCCCTCGTTCTAGCTACGCTGCTCGCAGCCGCGCTTCCTGCTTCCGTATTGTCGCAGAACATCCATCCCGTTCCGCCGCCCGAAGTCCGAGCGATCCCGCTGCAGGGCGAGATGCATCTCGATGGCCGGTTGGACGAGCCGATCTGGCAGCTGGCCCCGGCGGCGACGGGATTCCGGCAGGCGCAGCCGAAGTCGGGCGACCCGGCGACGCAGCGCACCGAGGTGCGCTTCGTCTACGACGACGCCGCGATCTATGTCGGCGCGCGCATGTACGACGACTCGGGAGCAGCGGGTGTCCGCACGCGCCTCGCCCGGCGCGATGCCGACATCAGCACGGATTACATCCAGGTCATCTTCGATACCTACCACGATCACATCGGGCGGCTGTTCTTCTCCGTCAATCCCTCCGGTGTGAAGCAGGATGCCAACGGCCTGGGCGGCGGGGAGGATCCCTCGTGGGATCCCGTGTGGGAAGCCCAGACCCATGTCGATTCGCTCGGCTGGACCGCGGAGCTGCGCATTCCGTTTTCGCAGCTGCGGTATCCATCGACGTCGAACGAGCAAACGTGGGGCCTACAGATATGGCGCCAGGAAAACCGGCTCAACGAGCTGTCGCAGTGGTCGTGGTGGGGATTGGACGAGAGCGGCGGGCCGGCGCGGTTCGGCCATCTCACCGGGCTGGTCATCCACAAGGCGCCGGGCCGCGCCGAGGTCATGCCGTATGTCTTGGGGCAGACGGCCAACGCGCCCGGCAATACTGCCGACCCGTTCTACGACCCGCACGCAGTCGCCGGCCGGGTCGGGGGCGACGCGACGCTCCGCGTGATGTCGAATCTTACGCTCAACGCCACGATCAACCCCGACTTCGGGCAGGTGGAGGTCGATCCCGCGGTCGTGAACCTCTCGGCGTACGAAACATTCCTGCAGGAGAAGCGGCCGTTCTTCGTCGAGGGTGCCGGATATTTCGGACTGGGCGGATTCAACTGCTTCTTCTGTTCCAATGTGTCCAGCCTCAGCATGCTGAATACGCGGCGCATCGGCCGCGCGCCGCAGATCTCGCCGTGGCGGACAGACTCGGTCCAGTATGCGGATCCGCCGCAGAATTCCACGATCCTGGGCGCGGGGAAGCTCACCGGTCGTACGCCGTCCGGTTGGTCGCTGGGGGTGCTCGAGGCGGTCACCAAGCATGAGCGCGCGCCCGTACAGATGGAGGACGGGACGCGCGGCACGTTCACAGTCGAGCCCCTGACCAACTATTTCTCCGCGCGCGTCGCGAAGGACTTGCGCGGTGGCGCCACGCAGTTCAAGGCGATGGCGACCTCCGTCTACCGCAATCTCGACGACCCCTACGTTGCGAGCCGCCTCTCGAAGAACTCGGAAGCGGGCGGGGTGTCGGTCGACAGCTGGTGGCACAAGCGGACGTATCGGCTGATGGCGCAGCTCGCGGCGACGAACGTGCAAGGCGACACCGCCGCGATGCGGAGCATCCGCTACGGATCCGCGCACTACTTCCAGCGGCCCGATCGTCCCGACACCGCCGACGCGCGGGCCCCGCGGACCGGCATGGCGGGGGTCGGCGGATACGCGCGCGTCTCCAAGGAATCAGGTCACTGGCTGTGGGAAGCCTCGACCAACTTCCGCTCGCCGGCCTTCAACAACAACGACATTACGTTCTTTTCACGGGCCGACTATTGGTGGATGGGCGCCAACCTGTTCCCGCAGTGGACCAAGCCGACGAGCTGGTACCGGGCACTCTACCTGATAGGCGGCGTGCAGCAGCAGTACAACTTCGACGGCGACCTGAACGACCGGCAGGTCCATGCGTTCGCGCAGCTCCAGACGCTGGGCTACTGGTGGCTCACCGCGTTTTGGATTCATCGCCCCGACCTGTTCGATGACCGGCAGACTCGCGGCGGTCCGGTGGTGAAACGGCCGAGCATCAATTACGTGTACGCGGGCTTCAACACCGATCAACGCAAGAAGATCTCCGCACAGTTCAATACCGACCGGGGATGCAACCGCGAGGGCGACTGCGATCACTCGATCAGTCTCGCCCTCCAATTCCAGCCCGCCTCGAATGTGGCCCTCTCCCTTGGTCCATCGCTGGCGCATCAGGAGACCGGTTTCCAGTTCGTGGACAGCTATGCCGATCCGACGGACGTCCTGTTCTACGGGCGCCGCTACATCTTCGCGCATCTCGAGCAGCAGAGCATATCGATGGACACGCGCCTGAACTGGACGTTCTCGCCCGCGCTGACCCTCGAGCTGTTCCTGCAACCGCTCATCTCATCGGGCAATTACACGCGCTACAACGTGTATGCGGCGCCACGCGGGTCCCAACGGCTGGAATACGGCCGTGACTTCGGCACGGTGGTCGTCACGCCGGCGGCTGATCCGGCGCACGATCCGGCATCGATTACGGTCGATGCCGATACGTTGGGCGGCGGGGCACCGAGCTACACATTCACCGATCCGACGTTTACCGTCCGCTCGCTCCGGGGGAACGCGGTGCTGCGCTGGGAGTACCGGCCGGGGTCGACGCTGTACCTGGTGTGGACCCACACCAGCCAGCTACCGGACGTGCCGCGCGGCTCCATCGACTTCACTGACGATGCGAGCGCGCTGTTTCACGGCCCGTCGGAGAACATCTTCCTGGTGAAGGTCAGCTACTGGCTGGGATTGTAGGATCTACCGAGCAGCAGCCCGGCGCCTATCATTAGCGGCGCATGCGCCGCATCCTCCTGCCAGCGCTGTTGCTGGCGTGCATAAGGCCGGTTTCCGCCCAGACCGCGTACCGCATCGGTTCGTCACCGTCGTGGGTCAAGATGCACAAGCCCAACCTCACAATGCCGCCCGTGCGCACCGAAGGATGGGAGTACGTTCTGACCGACCGGCAGGAATCGGTCGGACCGGCGGGAATCGAGCGCTACTGGCACGCCGCGTATCGTGTCATCGATCAGGCAGCCGTCGGCGACAACTCCCAGCTCGAAATCGTGTTCGATTCGGCGTACCAGCGGCTGACATTGCATACCGTGACGGTGTGGCGCGGGGGTCGCGCGCTCGATCAGCTCAACCGCTCGCACATTCACGTCGCGCAGCGCGAAGCGGATCTCGAGGATCAGATCTTCGACGGATCGTTGACGGTCGTGGTGGTGTTGGAGGATGTGCGACCCGGCGACATCATCGAGTACAGCTACACGCGCGCCGGCAGCAATCCGGTATTTCGCGGCCACTACATGGCGGCGTTCCAGTTTCAATACGACGTGCCGATGGCGGAGCAATACGTCCGGCTGCTGTGGCGTCGCTCCCGGCCAGTGCGGCTGCACGCGCTCGGCACGCCGCCACAGCCCACGATCACCGGTGAGGGAGGGCTGCGCGAATACGAGTGGGCGCAGCGCAACGTCCGGGCGCAGGTCGTCGAGACCGATGTTCCCGATTGGTTCGTTCCATACGGAACCATTCAGGTCACCGACTTCGGATCGTGGCACGAGGTCGGCGCGTGGGGGGACTCGCTGTTCGCCGACGCGACACTGCCGCCGGCCGTGCGGGATGTGGTGGAACGCATTCGCTCAGGATCCGAGTCGGATGAGCGACGGGCGCTGCAAGCCTTGCGGTGGGTGCAGGACGAGATCCGCTATACCGGCGTCGAGATCGGAGTCAACTCGCACCAACCGTACAGCCCCGCCGTGGTGGTCAAACGCCGCTACGGAGACTGCAAGGACAAGGCGCTGTTGTTGATCACGATGTTGCGCGCGCTCGGGATTACGGCGCGGCCGTCGCTGGTGAGCACGACGTACGGCGGGCACGTGGGTGACTACGCGCCCACCGCCGCGCTCTTCGACCACGCGATCGTCGAGCTGGAGCTCAATGGCCGCGAATACTGGATCGACCCCACGGACGTGGATCAGCGAGGCGCTATTGCGGATGTCACCGCGTACTATGGCGCGGCGCTCGTCCTCGGAGGATCGGCCGATTCGTTGAGCACCATGCCCGACCTGCAGCGCCCGGAGCCCACGACTGACATCGTCGTCTCGTTCGACGTCGGCAGTCTCGACGAGCCCACCAGCATGCACGTCGAGACCCGCTACTCCGGCCGCAGTGCGAATACGATGCGCTCGTCGATACGAGGCTCTCGCGAGGAGCTGCGACGGAGCTATACGGAGTATTACGCCAAGCTCTACCCCTCCATCCGCTCGGAGCAGCCACCCGAAGTCATCGATGACGAATCGCGCAACGAGCTGCGCACCGAGGAGCGCTACACGATTCCCGACTTCTGGTCGGGTGACTCGACCAAGGAACGCACGGGGAAGTTCGAGCCGCTCGAGCTTTCCAGCCGCATTCCGCAAGCGACCGCACTCGAGCGGCACATGCCGCTGGCCATTAACCATCGCGGGCACATTCGGTACGTCATCAATGCGCGATTCAAGAAAGGGTGGGCGATCCCGTCGCGACAAGAACGCATCGAGACGCCGGCCGCCCGGTTTTCGTACGACAAGCACGTCAAGGGGAACGTCCTGACGCTGTCCTATGACTATGAGACCCTATCGGATCACGTGAAGCCCGAGGCGGCCGCCGCACACATTAAGGACATGGCCCGGGCCGCGGATCTGCTGTCGTATCGGGTCCGAGCTCCGGCCAACGTTCAGACGGCGCCCGGAGCCCTCAATTGGCCCGTCCTGCTCGCCGGCCTGTTTGCCGTCGCCATTGCGTGCATGGCGGCCGTGCGCGTGTCCCGGTCGGAGCTCGCGTTGGCTCGCGCCGGATCGGTGACGGCCGATACGCCGATGGAGGTGTGCGGCGACCCGGTCGGGCTGGGAGGTTGGCTGGTGCTGGTCGGCATCGGGGTCACCCTGTCTCCCCTGCGAATCCTGCTCAGCATAGCGAAAACGCTGCCTAGTTACTCGGCCTCGACGTGGGCGGTGCTGACGACCCCCGGCACCGATTCCTACCAAGCACTCTGGGCACCGCTGCTCCTGTCTGAGCTCGTGATGAACATTGCGCTCTTGGTGTTCGCCTGCCTGCTGGCCTACTTGTACTATGCGCGGAAGAAGCAGTTTCCGATCGTATTCATCGGGGTGATGTGCGGCAGTGTCCTGATCAACCTGCTCGACGCCGTTTTCACCGGGCTGTTGCCGGTGAGTGAGTCCGCATCGACCAACCGGGCCGTGATCGTGCAGGCACTCATCTGGATTCCGTATATGCTCCGGTCCCGGCGCGTCCGGAACACTTTCGTCAACTGAGGCGTTGAGGCAACATGTCCATTCGCGCCGTCAAATCCATTTCGCAGTCCCAGCTCACACTCGAGGGTGCCGGCGTCAAGCTGCGCCGGGCTTTCGGATTCGGCCGCACCGGCGACTTCGACCCCTTCCTCCTGCTCGACGATTTTCGGAACGAGCATCCCGAGGACTATCTCCCCGGATTTCCGTGGCACCCGCATCGCGGCATCGAGACGATCACGTACGTCTTGAGCGGCAGCGTGCAGCACGGTGACAGTCTCGGTAACCGCGGAACGATGGGCGCCGGCGACGTGCAGTGGATGACCGCGGGCAGCGGCATCCTGCATCAGGAAATGCCGAAAGGAGACGAGCGCGGCCGCATGCACGGCTTTCAGCTGTGGGCCAACCTGCCGCGTTCGCTCAAGATGACCGACCCGCGCTACCAGGACATTCATGCCAACGAGATCCCCGAAGTGGTCGATGACGATGGCACACGCGTGCGTGTCGTCGCCGGGGACTTCTGGGGCAAGACGGGACCGGTGGAAGGGGTCGCGGCCGAGCCCCGCTATCTCGACATCTGGATTCCGCCGCGCGTGCGCAAGACGATTCCGGTCGAATCCTCACGCCACGCGTTCGCTTACATCTTCGAGGGCAGCGGCACGTTCCGCGATGCGTCAACGCCGCAGGGGGTCCAAACCGACCGCGTGTCGGCCGGCGGCCGCGACGCGGGGACAGAGAGCACCCAGGAGACCGGGAACCGCTCGCTGGTTCTGTTTGATTCGGGCGACGAGATCACGGTGCAGGCAGGCGAGCAGGGGATGCGCTTCCTACTCGTATCGGGGCAACCGCTGCAAGAGCCGGTCGCCTGGCAGGGTCCTATCGTAATGAATACGGCGGAAGAGCTGCAGCGGGCCTACGACGAGCTGCGGCGCGGGACCTTCATCAAGAAGTAATCGTGGGGTGCTCTTTTACCCGCGCGGTCGCGCCATCCACCTGCGCGATGTAATCGCGCACTGATTCATCCGCACGTCTGGGCGGCAGGACAAAGTGGCGATCGTCGGGCTGAGAGCTCTGCAGATCGTCCACCATCAGGTCGCCGCCGCGCGCCTCGACCGCCGCCTCGAATCTCTCCACGGCTGACAACAGGTCGGCGAGATCCTCCGGCCGCTCGTCGCCACGTAGCGCGATCCCGCGCCGGCGGAGCCGATCCGCGACTTCCTGGGCGACTGCTCTAATCTCCGAGGCCATCCCTGACGCTACCTCAAGGGGCGTGAAGATGTAAGTGGCTGGCGACGTTCGTCGGGGCGGTTATCCTTGAGCCGCCCCATGTGGACCGTGCTCCGCCGTATCACGCTGACGCAGTGGATCGTGATCGCGATGATCGTCGGCATCGCGGTCGGGATCGCGTTCCCGAATTTCGGTGTCGCGCTGCTCCCCGTGTCGACCGCGTTCATCAGGCTCATCAAGTCGATCATCGTGCCGCTGATCTTCGGCACGCTCGTGGTCGGCATCGCGGGACACGGCGACGACATGAAGCGCGTGGGCCGGCTCGCCCTCAAATCCATCATCTACTTCGAAATCGTCACCACGCTGGCGCTGTTCATCGGCCTCTTCGCGGTCAACGTCCTCAAGCCGGGCGTCGGCGCCACGCTCACGGCGCCGGCGGCGGCGGTGCCGGCGACCGAGCGGGTCACCTTCGCGACGGTCCTCGAGCACATCGTGCCGCAGAGCTTTGCCGACGCGGCGGCGACCAATCAGATGCTCCAGGTCGTGCTGTGGTCGGTGCTGTTTGCCATCGGGCTGACCCAGGTGCGCGGCCGTCCCAAGGAAACGATGCTGGGATTCTGCGAGGCCGTCGCCGAGGTGATGTTCAAGTTCACCGGCCTCGTCATGAAGCTCGCGCCACTTGCTGTCGCGGCGGCGCTGGCCGTGACGGTGGGACGGCCGGGGGGCCTCAAAAACCTCCAGACGCTCGCGATGGTCGTGATCACGCTCTACATCGCGCTGGTGATCTTCATGGTGATCGTGCTGTACCCGGTGGCGCGCCTGGCGCGCGTCCCCATCGGGACGTTCGTCGCCGCTGTCCGGGAGCCCGCATTGATTGCGTTCTCCACCGCGTCATCCGAAGCGGCGCTGCCGAAGGCGATGGAGCGGATGGAAGCGATCGGTGTCCCACGTCGCATCGTCGCGTTCGTCATGCCCACGGGATACTCGTTCAACCTGGACGGCAGCACGCTGTATCTCTCGGTCGCGTTGATCTTCGTGGCGCAGGCCAGCGGGATCTCGCTCACTGTGGGACAGCAGCTGCTGATGATGGTGACGCTCATGCTTACGAGTAAGGGCGTTGCGGGGGTGCCGCGCGCCGCGCTCGTGATTCTGATGGGAACGGTGGCATCGTTCAATTTGCCGATCGAAGCGGCGGTCGCGTTGGTGGGCGTCGATGTGCTCATGGACATGGCGCGGACGACCGTCAACCTGATCGGCAACTGTCTCGCGACGGTGGTGATGGCGCGCTGGGAAGGCGAGTACGACGAGTCGAAGGCGCAGGCGTCGGCTCTCGCCGCATAGCATATTCTCGTCGTGACTGCAACGCCGGCTGACGTTCCTGCCGACCTCCAGGCGGCCCTCGCGGACCGCTACACGCTGCGTCGCGTGCTGGGCCGGGGCGGGATGGCGACCGTCTACCTCGCCGACGACAGAAAGCACACGCGCGCGGTCGCGCTGAAAGTGCTGCTCCCCGGTCTCGCGGCCTACCTCGGCGTCGAGCGGTTTCTCAAAGAGATTCAGATCGCCGCGCGGCTGACCCACCCGCACATCCTCGCGCTACACGACTCCGGCGAAGCAGGCGGCTTCCTGTATTACGTCATGCCGTACATCGATGGAGCCTCGTTGCGCCAGCAGCTCGAGGGAAGGGAGCAGCGGCGCACGCTCTCCCACCACGAGGCGTTCAGCATCGCCGAGCCAGTCGCCGACGCGTTGTCCTACGCGCATCGCATGGGCGTGCTGCATCGCGACATCAAGCCGGAGAATATCCTGTTTTCGCAGGGCCATCCGATCGTCGCGGACTTCGGCATTGCCAAAGCCGTCAGCACGGCCGGAGGCGCGAACCTGACCCGGACCGGCTTTCCCGTGGGTACGCCGGGCTACATGAGCCCCGAGCAGGCAGCGGGGCTGACCGAGCTGGACGAACGAACCGATGTCTACAGCCTGGCGGTGGTCGTGTACGAGATGCTGGTCGGCGAGGCCCCCGGCCGCTGGCCGACGGAAGATGCGGTGCGGGCCGGGCGCTTCCTGGAGGCGACGCCGCTGCACCGCACGCGCCTGAGCGCGGTGGGCCCGCGCATTGAAGGGGCGCTGGTGCGCGGCCTGGCGATCCGTCAGGATCAGCGCACGCCCACGCCCGCTGCGCTCATGGATGAGCTGATACGCGGTCCCTCAGGCCCGCGCCGGCGCTTCGACAAAGACGAGGTCCAGGAAATCGTGAAGCGCGCCACCGAGCTCGAGGCCAATACGACGGCGTCGGGCGCAATGACCATTGGTGGCGTCGAGGCGCTGGCGGGCGAGGTCGGGGTCCCCCGCGAATTGGTACGTCAGGCCGCGGAATCGATTCCAGCCGCTTATGTCGCTCCGGGGGCCTTAGCGCCGAACCGCACGAACAACTGGATTGGCGGACCCACCGAATTGTTGCACGAGCGCGTCGTGGAGGGCGAGCTGCCGGACGCCGAGTACGCCACGATGGTGGAGGAAATCCGCCGGATCATGCGCAATACGGGGATCGTGAGTCAGTTCGGACGCTCGTTCTCGTGGACGCTCTCGCGAGGTCCCGCGTTTCGTCGGGATGTGGAAGTCGCCGTCACCATTCGCCGTGGCCAGACGCGCATCACCATTTCAGAGAACATGACTCAACTCGTCGGCGCGGTCTTTGGCGGCATCGGCGGCGGGATGGGTGGCGGCGGCATGGGGCCGATCATCGGCGTAGGCGTCGGCGCATTGCACCTGGTGGGCGCCGCGGTGGTCACGATCATTCCTGTATGGCTCGGTATCACGTACCTGACGGCGCGCACCGTGTACCGCCGCTCGACGACCAAGCGCGCCCGCGAGCTCGAGAATCTGGCAGACCGGTTGGAAGCGCTTGCCCGCGAGCTCGTGGAATTCCCTCAGAGAATCAAGCCGTAGCCGCGCGCTAGAAGTCGACGCGCCACTCGAGTCGCGCGCCCGCCGGTTCGACCAGAAACTTCGGGGGGCCGAGGCCGAAAACGCGCCAGCGGCCCTCCATCACGTTGGCGCCGGTAATGCCGATCGCGCTCCCCATCAGTACGTCCGACAGCCAGTGCAGCTGATCGTTGATACGAGACCACGCCGTGCCTGCCGCGAACGTGTACAGGGCCGCGCTCGCCCAGGGGTTGTGGATCTCCTCCGAGAGGGACGTGGCCAGGGCGAACGCGAGAGTGGCATGTCCGGACGGGAACGCGTCGTTCCCGGAGAACGGCTTGAAGATGTAGGGGTTGTCCGTGTCCACCGGTCGCACGCGTCCTACGGGCAGTTTGATAGTCGCCGCGGCCAGGCCCGCGACGGCGGCCGAAGCAAGCACGCGTTCACCGCTGCGGCGCAGGCCATCGTGCCCGCTGACGACGCCGGCGAGGACGATCCCGCCACTGACCCCGAAGACGACTGCGGGCTCCCCGCCGGTGCGAAACACGGCCGCGACCGCATCACTATTCGTGGAGCGATGGTCTTGGCTCCAGATGTTCACGCTCCGGTCGGCCAGGCTTGCCACGCCCACACCGCCGACGACAGCAGCCACTTCCCACCATCGGATCGCGTGACTCTGGGGTAGGCTGTCCGGACTCTGCGCGATCGACGCGACCATGAGCACCAATCTCAGAACCATGGTTCCCCCGCCGCTTCAGCGCCAAGGCGACGCACGTCGTCGCCCAAAAGTCGTTTCATCCGGTCAAGATAGTGCGGCAAACACGCCAATGACGGCGATCACCAACCCCAGCGCGATTTTCATGGCCGCGGCGGCTGCCCGACCCACGACTGCACCCCAACCGGCGCGCGTTGCCACGCCCGCGTGGCGGGAATAGCTGTACTCAAACAGCGCGGCACCGAGGAATGACCCGATGAAGGCTCCGATCACGCTGCCGATGATCGCAATGGGAACGCCGATGAATGCGCCCACGACCCCGCCGATCAGCGCGCCCCACCCCGAGCGGCTCGATCCGCCATAGCGCTTAGCGAAGCGAAAGCCGAGCCAGTTCTCGATGACTTCGCCGAGGAACGCGATGCCCAGCACGGCCGCGATCACGCCGAGCCCTACCGAATGGAAAGCCGTTAACGAGCCGTAGGCGAGAATCCCGGCCACCATAACCCACAGGCCGGGGAGTCCGAGTGGGATCAGGCACAAGCCGATCGCGCCGAGACCAATGAGTAGAACGAGTGCGAGCGCATGCATACGGACTCCTGCTGGCGAAAGCCCGCCGTGTGGGTTGATTTCGTGGTTGCCGAAATTCAGAACGGCGTCCGCGGCTGGTGGTTTCTCGCCACCGCGCAAGACGGGCCAGCGCGCTCCAGCGGAACCTGCGGCTCGGATGGGATTCGCAGGCCCAGACGTGGCGTCCCGGAGGCGCGCACCTGGCGACCCCGCGCTTGATGAGCACGGCACCACACACCAGGGTGCGGCAGGTCTACTAAACACGGTTACCCGCCGTAGCCCCAGCAGGTAGATTCCCCTTTATGGCACCTTTGCGGCGGAGAGGCGACGGGAAAGGCGACAAACGGAAGGCGGATGTTGCGCCTGCCGCAATCGTCCTGCCCACACCTCCGGTCGGCACGAGTCAGCGCCTCGAGGACGTCGCTCCGGAAGCGGTTCGCCAGCCCTCGCTGCCGTTCCCCGTGGTCTGCGTCGGAGCCTCCGCCGGGGGGCTCGAAGCGTTCACGCAATTGCTCGAAGCGATGCCGACGGATACCGGGATGGCCTTCGTGCTGGTATCGCATCTGTCGCCCTCGCACACGAGCCACCTCGCGGAGATTCTGTCGCGTGCCACGAGCATGCCCGTCAACGAGGTGAAAGACGAGCCCAAGGTCCAGCCGAATCGCGTCTATGTGATCCCGCCCGATCGCAGTATGATCATCGCCGACGGCGTGCTCAAGTTGTTGCCGCGGCGCGAAGTGCGCGGCCAGCATCATCCCATCGATCTGTTCCTCGAATCGCTCGCCCAGGACCAGCGGCACAAATCGATCGCGGTCATTCTCTCGGGAACGGGCAGTGACGGCACACTGGGCCTCGACGAGATCAAAGCGGCGGGCGGGATCACGTTCGCGCAGGATCAATCCGCGGCCTACGAAGGCATGCCGCGCAGCGCGACCATGGCGGGCTCGGTCGATTTCATCCTCCCGCCCGCCGCGATCGCGCACGAGCTGTCGGAAGTCGCCCGGCACGCCTACGTGTCGCCGGAGGCGCCGCCGCTCGCGCAGCCGCAACCGACCGAGGTGCCGCATTTCGCGAAGATCCTGAATCTGCTGCACCACACGATGGGCGTGGATTTCAGCCACTACAAGATCACCACGCTCAATCGCCGCATCGTGCGCCGCATGGCGCTGCACAAGATCGACGCGCTCGTCGACTACGCGGATTTCCTCCGCTCGCGGCCGGCGGAGATCGACGCGCTGTTCCAGGACATCCTGATCAGCGTCACCTCGTTCTTCCGCGACCCGGAAACGTTCGAGCTCCTGACGACCAAGTTGTTCCCGCGCCTCACCGCGGACCACCGGAGCGGCGACGCGATCCGCATGTGGGTGGTGGGCTGCTCCACCGGCGAAGAGGCGTACTCGCTCGCGATGATGTTCTCGGAATTCATGGACCGCGAGGGCCGGGTCTGGCCGGTGCAGATCTTCGCCACGGATTTAAGCGGCACGAGCGTGGAGCGGGCACGGCTGGGCGTGTATCCAAAAAGCATTTCGGAGCGCGTGTCGCCCGAGCGGCTGCGGCGCTACTTCTACGAAGTGGACGGCAAGTACCGCGTCGCGAAGTCGATCCGCGACATGTGCATTTTCGCGAAGCACAACATCGCGGCCGATACGCCGTTCTCGCGCATGGATCTCATCAGCTGCCGGAACCTGCTCATCTACCTCGAGCCGGTGCTGCAGCAGCACCTCATGCCGATTCTCCACTACGCACTCAAACCGGCCGGCTTCCTCTGGCTGGGCCCCTCGGAGACCACGGGACCGTTCCACGAGCTGTTCGAAGCGGAGGACGCGAAGCACCGGTTCTACCTCAAGAAGCCTCTCGCCACCCGCGTCCCCGTGCCGCTGATTCTCGCCCGGACGCCGGGCGCGCGCGGCACGGCCGTGGAGCTAACCGCCAGTCAGAGTCGGCCCGGTGAGGACATGCAACGCGAGGCCGATCGCATCCTGCTGGCGCGCTTCACGCCGCCCGGTGTGCTGATCACCGACGAGCACGAGATCCTGCAGTTCCGGGGCGACACGGGTCTCTATCTCGCCCCCGCGTCGGGGCGCGCCTCGCTCAACCTCCTGAAAATGCTGCGGGAGGGCTTGCTGCTGCCTGTGCAGACCGCCCTCGCACGAGCCAAGCGCGACGGCAGCGCGATTCGCAACGACGGCGTGCGCGTGATGTCGAACGGCGGCGCGCGCGTCGTCGACATCGAGGTGGTCCCGGTCAAAATTTCCCGGAGCGGCCGCGACTGCTATTTGCTGCTGTTCCACGAGCCGCAGCCTCCACCCGAGCGCCTGCCCAAAGTCGAGCCCCCGGCCAATCGCGAGGTCGAGCAGGAGAGCAAACAGCTCAAGCAGGAGCTGACGGCCACCAAGGAGTACCTGCAGGCGGTGATCGAGCAGCAGGAGGCGGCCAACGAGGAGCTGCAGTCGGCCAATGAAGAAGTGCAGTCGGCCAACGAAGAGCTGCAAAGCATCAACGAGGAGATCGAAACGTCCAAGGAAGAGATCCAGTCGAGCAACGAAGAGCTGGCGACGGTCAACGAGGAGCTCCAGACGCGCAATGCCGAGCTGGGGCAGAGCAACAACGACCTCATGAACCTGCTGGCCAGCGTGCAGATGGCGATCGTGATGCTCGGCCCCGATCTGCGGATCCGCCGCTTCACGCCGATGGCGGAGAAGATGCTGAACCTGATCGCGACCGACGTCGGCCGTCCCATCACGGACATCAAGCTCAACGTCGCCGTGACCGACCTCGACCAGATCCTGCTCGACGTCGTGGAGACCGTGCAGCCGTACCAGCGCGACGTGCAGGACATGAATGGCCGCTGGCACTCGCTGCGGGTGCGGCCGTATCGCACGCTCGATAACCGCATCGACGGCGCGGTGATCGTGCTGGTGGACATCGATTCGCTGAAAGCAACCGCGGAATCGCTGCGCGTGGGTGCGGAGCGGCTGCGCATCATGTACGACCGCGCGCCGGTGGGAATATTCGAGACAGACCTCGAGGGTCGCTTCGCCCGCGTGAACGACGCGTTCTGCCAGTTGACGGGCCGCTCCCGAGAGGTGCTGCTGACGCTGCGGTCGCAGGATATCACCCATCCCGATGACGTGAGCGCGGACATGGAGGCCGTGAGCCGGGTGGTCAACGGCTCGGTACCGTCCGTGCGTCGAGAGAAGCGTTACGTGCGCGAAGATGGACAGCCTGTGTGGGTCGAGCTCCATCACTTCAGCGTTCCCGACGCGGCAGGTCAGGCTGCCTTCACCGTCGGCATCGCGGAAGACATCGGCGAGCGCAAGGAAACGGAGACGACGCTGCGCCGCCGCGAAGCGCGCTTCCGCGCCTTGATGAACAGCGCGCCGGTGCTGATCTGGGTCAGCGGCATCGACGGCATGGAGTATGTGAACCAGGCGTATCTCGAGTTTCTCGACGTCGAATCGCAGGAAGTGCTGGGGAATGCGTGGACGTACTTCCTGCACCCCGATGACCGCGAGGTCTATCTCGCGGCGCATGATCGCGCGCAGGCCGCGTTGCAGCCGTTTGAGCATCAGTTCCGGTTCCGTCGCGGCGACGGAGAATACCGCTGGATGATGGCGGTCGCCCTGCCGCAATTCAGTGCGGCGGGAACGTTCACGGGTTATTCCGGTGCCACCTTCGATATCTCCACGCTGAAGCAGGCGGAGGAAAGCCTGCGCACCGCGGACCAGCGCAAGGACGAATTCATCGTGATGCTGGCGCACGAGCTGCGCAATCCGCTCGCGCCGATCACCAACGTCGTGCAGATGCTCAAAAGCGCCGATCTGGACAGCAACACGCTCGAGTGGGCGCACCAGGTGCTCGAGCGGCAACTGCGCAACGTGAGCCGGATGGTGAACGACCTCCTGGACTTGTCGCGCGTCAGCCACGGCAAGATCCAGCTGCGGCGCGAGCGGGTCGAGCTCACCGACGTCATCACGCATTCGATCGACGCGCTGCGCACCACGATCGACGCCAGCCACAAGCAGATCGCCGTCGAGCTGCCGGCAACGCCCGTCGTCCTGTTCGCCGATCCGGTGCGGATCGAGCAGATCATCGGCAACCTGCTCCAGAATGCGATCAAGTTCACGCCGCAGGGGGGGCACATCACGATTCGCGCGGCCCTGGTGGATGGGAAGCGCGAGATCAGGATCAGCGTGCGCGACGATGGTGACGGCATCGCCGCGGACGCGCTGCCGCGCGTGTTCGACCTGTTCATGCAGAGAAATAGCTCGCTCGACCGGGCGCAGGGCGGATTGGGCATCGGGTTGACGCTGGTCCGCGGGCTCGTGGAGCTGCATGGCGGTACCACCGAGGCGCGGAGCGATGGTGCGGGGTTAGGCAGTGAGTTCGTCGTCCGGCTGCCGCTGCTGGACGTCCCTGCGTCGTCTCCCCAGCCGGCCGCGACGCGCGCCAACGGCGGCCCCAAGCGGATCCTGATCATCGACGACAACGTGGATGCGGCCAACGCGCTCGCCGCTTTGCTGCGCCAGCATCGGCACACGGTGACGGTCGCGCATTCCGGCCCGACGGGCATCGACCTGGCGAGCGACTTCCGGCCGGACCTGGCGCTGATCGATCTCGGTATGCCCGGCATGAACGGATTCGAGGTGGCGCAGCGCTTGCGCGCCGCCGGTGACAGCGACGTGGTGCTCATCGCGGTCAGCGGCTACAGCGGCGAGGAGAGCCGCCGGCGCGCGCGCGACGCGCAATTCGACGACTTCGTGGTCAAACCGTTCGATCCGCACGCCCTCGACGAGCTGCTGAGCCGCCGCACCCGCTCCTCCCGCTAGGGCGGCATGCTCGCCCTTCTCATCGTTCTCGCCCAGGTGGCGATTCCGCCGCCGCACGGGTTTGTCAACGATTTCGCCGGCGTCCTCGACGCCGCCTCCGTGCAGCATATGGAGCAGGTGATCGCGGAAGTCCGCAATGCGACGCGTGGGGACATCGCCGTCGTCACGCTGTCCGACATCGGTGACCGCGCGGCGAGCGATGTCGCAGTGGAGATCGGTCGACAGTGGGGGGTCGGCGCCAAGGGCGAGGCCGGCGACCGCACCAAGAACCTCGGCGTGGTCGTACTGCTGGTGCCACGCAAGAACCATCGGCCGGGTACGGGCGACATCTTCATTGCCACCGGCCGCGGGGCGGAAGGGTTTCTCACCGACGCCACGACCGGACGCATCCGCGACGCGATGCTGCCCGCGCTCGCGCAGGAGCAGTACGGTCCCGCACTCTCGCTGGGCGTCGATCTCATCGCGCAGGCGTTCGCGAACGAATTCGGCGTCACGCTCACCACGCCGGACGTGGTGCAACCACCGCCGCAGAATCCCGCGCCACAGATCCCCATCGGGTGGATCATTGCTGCGATCGTCTTACTCATCGTCGTGAGTCGCGGCCGGATTCTCTTACTACCGTTCTGGCTCGGCGGAATGGGGCGTGGAGGAGGCCGGGGAT
>DASZCG010000299.1:0-33979 GCA_035943355.1 Gemmatimonadales bacterium | reverse complement strand
CGTCTGGATCGCAATCCGCACGCCGCAGAGCTCGACGCCTGGCTCGCTGCCGGGCACGCCGGCACCATGACCTATCTCCATCGCCAAGCGGGGAAGCGGAAAGATCCGCGCACGATCATGCCGGGGGCTAAGTCTGCGGTGGTCACACTGACGAACTACCACCACGGGTTCGTTCACCCCGGGCTTACGTCCGGGGTCAGCAATGCACCGCTGACCGGTAAGGTCGCCCAGTATGCCTGGTCGTCCGACTATCACGACGTCCTCGGCGAGCGTCTCGAGCAACTCGCCGCGGCAATCCGCGAGCTGGTCCCCAATTCCCGGACGCGGTGCTATGTCGACGCCGGGCCGGTACCGGAGCGTGAACTCGCGCAGCTCGCCGGCCTCGGATGGATCGGCAAGAACATGATGCTCATTAACCCGGAGATCGGCTCATTCACCTTCATCGGCGTCGTGCTGACGGACGCGGAGCTGGGGCCCGATTTGCCGTTCGAGGCGGACCGCTGCGGCAGCTGCCGGCGCTGTCTCGAGGCGTGCCCCACTCAGGCGTTCACCGGACCGCGCGATCTCGACGCGCGCGCGTGCATCTCGTATCTCACGATCGAGCATCGCGGGGAGTTTACTGCCGTCCAGCGCGAGCAAGTCGGCGAGTGGCTGTTCGGCTGCGACGTCTGTCAGGACGTCTGTCCCTGGAATGTCAGCTTCGCGCACGCAACGAACGACGCAGCATTCGCGCCACGCGGCGACGTCGCGGCTCCCGACCCGGGTGCCATCGTCGCGCTGAGCGACGAGGATTTCGCGCTCCGGTACGCCGCGACGCCGTTCTCGAGGCCCGGGCCCGCCGGCATGCGCCGCAACGCCGCGGCGCTACGCGCGCGATGACGTCGGCCGAGCTGATATCGGATCTGCAGCGAAAGCTCGCCGAGGGCCTGGCGAGTATCGATCCGCATCACCGCCTGCTGGGGCGTCCCGTCAGCTACCGGGTCATCGATGGGCGCACGCTCGAGATCACGTTTCGCGATGTGGCGGGAATTGCCGACGCGGAAGTGCTCGGCGTCAAGCGCGTCATCGGCCAGGAGTGTTTCTGCAGCGTCAGTCCCCAGTCGGCCGAGCGACTCAGCGTGCGATTCGTCGTGCCCCTGAAATAGGCTACTTCCCGGCGACGCGAGACACGACGTCGTAGTAGAACCGCACGCCAAAGCGGAGTGCGTCCAGGCTCACGCGCTCGTCGTTGCCGTGCACACCGCGCGAATCATTCTCCGACAACGGGAACGGGCTCAGACCGTAACTCTGAATGCCCATGCGCCGGAAATAGTGGCTGTCGGTGAAGCCCGGCAGCATCAGCGTGGTGACAAGCGCGTTGGGCTGGCGCGTCCGGGCCACCGCCGTGATTGCCCGAAACATGTCCGTCTCCGTCGAGCTTTCCGTGGCCGGCCAGTTCGGTCCTTGCGGCTTGAACGTCACCGCGGTGTCGCCGACGACGCGTACCAGATCGGCGAGAAACGCCGCCGGATCCTGACCAGGCAGGAGCCGCACGTCGAGCGCCGCGGTCGCGATCGGCGGGATCACGTTGGTCTTGTCGCTGCCCTTCAAGCCCGTGATCGAGATCGTATTGCGGAGCAGCGCGTTGTACGTGAGGTCGGACGTCAGCGTACGAACGGCCAGCGAATCGCGCAGCGCCGTCTTGATGTCGGCAAGCCAGCGTCGCACCGTCGTGTCGCGCTCGATGGTGGAGAGATCGCGAAACGACCGCTCCACCGTGGGCGTCACGATCAACGGCGTCTGCCAGTCCGCGATCCGGTGCAGCGCGCGAACCAGGCGATTGACCGGATTGTCGGGAGTGGGACGGGAGCCGTGTCCGGCAGTGCCGCGGGCCGTGACGTCCAGCCAGTAGGGGGACTTTTCCGTCGTTCCGACGCCGAAGAACTGGACGCCGCCCCCCCCCCGGCCGTCGGAGCGGGTCAATCCGCCCTCATTCAGCAGGAACTCCGCGCCGCTCAGGAGATCGCGCTGGTGCTCGACAAGCCAGGCGGCCCCGACTCCGGCGCCGATCTCCTCGTCGGCGGTCGCGAGAAAAATGACGTCGCGCCGCAGCGGCACGTGCGCGCGTTTGAGAATCAGCAGCGTCATCAGCTGCGCGACGGCTTCGCCTTTCATGTCCAGCGCGCCACGTCCCCACACATAGCCGTCCTTGATCACGCCGCTGAACGGATCGACGGTCCAGTACTCCGGCGACGCCAGCACGACATCCATGTGATTGAGCAGGATCAGCGGTCTGGCGCTGCCATCACCACGCAGTCGCGCATAGAGATTGGCCTTGCCAGGCGCCGGCTCGAAGATCCGCGCCTCGATCCCCTCACGCTGCAGGACGGCCGCGAGCCACCGCGCGGCGAGGACCTCGTTGCCGGGCGGATTGGTCGTGTTGATGCGGATGTAGCGCGAGAGCAGGGCCGCCGCTTCATCGCCCAGCGCCTTCCAGTCGGACTCCACGGGCGCTGCGATGAGCGCCACTCGCTCGGGCGTTTCCAACACCGGCGCGTTCGCTGGACCAGCGAGCGGCCGCGCAGGATGGCCTGCGCACGCCGTGCACAGCAACACGAGCACGCCTGTCCGCCACCACCCTCCACCCACCTGCACCATCCTCCACCTCCTATAGCGTCAGCGTCTCGCCGTGAGCGAGCTGGCGGTAGTTCTCTTCCGGCAGACCGGCTGCGCGCCAGGCGACCCGCGCGCGCGCCGGCGGCTCATCCATCGCTTCGTCGGTGAGCTTGAATGTGCCCCAGTGGATCGGCACCATCACGCGCGCGTTCAGCGCCGCGAACGCTTCCACCGCTTCCTCGGGGTTCATGTGCACGTAGCGCATGAACCAGCGCGGCTCGTACGCACCGATCGGCAGCAGCGCGACGTCGAACGGGCCGTAACGCTCGCCGATCCTGGCGAAGTCCGGATGAAACCCCGTGTCCCCGGCGAAGAATACGCGCCGCCCATCCACAGCCGTGAGCGCAAAACCGCACCACAGCGTGTCGCCGCGGTCCCCGATGCTGCGGCTGCTGAAATGCATCGCGGGCGTGGCGGCGATGCGCAGCGAATCCACCCTGTGCTCTTGCCACCAATCGAGCTCGCCGACGGCGTTCGCGCGGACGCCGCGCTTGCGCACGAATGCCGCGAGGCCCAGGGGCGTCAGCCAGAACGCTTGCGGATGGCGCCGCGCCAGCTGCCGCACCGTGTAATCGTCCAGATGGTCGTAGTGGTTGTGCGACTGGAGCACGACGTCGAGCGGCGGCAGATCGTCCAACGCGATCGCGGGCGGCACCCAGCGCTTCGGCCCGACGAATTGCGCCGGGGACGCGCGCTCGCTCCACATCGGATCGGTGAGAATGTTCAGGCCATTGAGCTGGATCAGCTGACTCGCGTGTCCTACCCACGTGATGGTGAGCCGCGCGGCCGCGGCACGCGGACTTACAAAGGAGGGCTGAACCCGTGTGAATACCGACGGGTCGGGGTCTTTGGGTCGCGGCCGCGTCGTGCGATGCACGAGCATCCATTTGAGCAGGCCGCCGAACCCCGGCACGGTCTGCTCAACCCATGGATTGCGGAAGCCGCCGCCCGGGCGGTGATGTGATGGAAGAGACGACGGTGGCACGGCGCGCAATATAGCCGCGCCGTGCCACCAACGGGCTTACGGTCGGCGCGGAGCCGGCTGGCTCGTGTCGGCTGCCACGAAAATCCGCAGTGTGTCGACCAAGCCGCCACTCGACGCCACGATGCGACCGGAACCCACTGCCTTGGATGTCACGCTGGCAAAGCGCGCGCTGTCCTCGACCAGTCCGAGGATGGCAGGGTCCAGGTTCTGCCATGAGACGAGCGCAGTGGGATCCTGTTGATGCTGTGCGGTGACGACGATCGCTTCGAGCGTGTTGGTGTGACCCACGAGCATCGAGCTCGCGCCATTGATGTAGATGGCGCCGCGGAACGCCGAGAGCACCACGGAGTGCGGTGTGTCGGCGCCACGCGTTACGACGACGTTCGAATCGAGGTCGCTGGCCAGGCTGCTCGGTGACTTGGGATCGACGCCAACGATGTACTTGCCCGGCAGGAGATACGCGAGCTTGTAATGCCCCGCCGCATCGGTCGTTCCGGTCGAGTAGATGTACCAGTTGCTGGGCCCGCCACCCCACGCGCTCACGGTGGCGTTGGCGACGGGACCGGGTGCCCCAGCGCTCGAGTCCTTGGTTACCAAGCCGGAGATCGACCCCGTTGCCGCCTCATTGACGGCCCGAATCCAGGGGAAGAAGTCGAACGCCCCGTCGCCGAGATTGTCATAGGCGAAGCTCTTGCCGACATCGAAATCGAGCACGATGTCAGCACCCTGGTCCGGGACGTCCATCGCGGCCTCGACGAACGAATGAATCGCCTGTCGACCGGAACCACCCCAGCGCACGACCGCCTGCGAGCCATCCTTGAACCGAATCGCCGAAGAATCCGCGTCGATAATGACGCGAACGGCTTTGTACTGAGCGGCTGCGATCTCCTTCTCTCCCAGCAACGCGGTATCCCCGCGCTGCAGGCTGAGCAGATTGATCTGCCGGTGGGGCTCGACGATAGGCACCCACTGCATGCTATCGGCATTGCTGCCGGTGTCGGGCTCGGTCGAGGCGGAAATGCTGATGAAGTAGACATCTACGCTCTGCACGGTGTCGAACGGGAACGGCGCGTCGGTGATGAGCACCCTCGTCGCCCGTCTGGTTCCCGCGTTCCCCGTGGTATCGTCCTGATAGCAGGCGCCGGCAAGTACGGTGGTAGCGACGGCAGCGAGTAGCGCGAAACTCCGTCTCGACATCGTCAGAATCCTCCTCAGGGTGTTGCGCAGACGGCACTCTCGCATTCAATACCCATATGCCGCTGGCAGCGTCACAAGGCCTTCGTACGACGTCTGTTTGTGACGGCCCGAGGTCGCCCATGGGTATAGAGATGGTGGAAGCGGGAGATGGCGAACTGGTGCGCCGGATCCGGGCCGGCGACATCGGCGCGTATGCCGCGCTGGTCGCCCGCTATCGCGATCGCCTGGGACGATTTGCCCTTCACATGATCGGGAACCGGGAAGATGCGGAGGAAGCCTTGCAGGACGCGTTCGTCCGAGCCTACCGCTCGCTCGCGCGCTGCGACGACCCGGCGCGATTCGGCGCGTGGCTCTACGGCATCCTGGTCAACCGGTGCCGCACGACCGGCGCGCGAGCGGCGCGCCGCCGCCGCCTGTTCGTCCGCGATGAGGATGCGATCAACGGCGCGACCCACGCCGATCAGTTGGATCGCGTGGAATGGGCGGACGTCGTGGGCCGCGCGCTCGCCCGGCTGGCGCCGGAATATCGTGAGGCATTTCTCCTCAAGCACGTCGACGATCTCGAGTACGAGGAGATCGCGCACCTCACGGGCGCCGGCGTATCGGCGCTGAAAATGCGCGTCAAGCGCGCCCGCGAACAATTGCAGCGATTCTTGAAAGAGGCGGAACATGTTTGAGCGGCAGGACGAGGAAGACGTCGTCGAACGCGTCATTCGCGAGCTGCGCCAGCCCGTATCCATCGATCGGGCACTCGACGCGCGCGTGATGAGCGAGATCGCGCGGCCCGAGACCGGGCTGGTCGCTCGTCGTCCGCTTGCCCGCGCCTGGCCGTGGCTGGCGGCCGCCGCAGTGCTCGCCGCCGTCGCGCTTGCCCGACCCTGGTCTCGTGGGCCGCGACCGGATGCGTTTCAGTTCGTTTTGGTTGCGCCGCAAGCCGCGTCGGTCGCTCTGGTCGGAGACTTCAACGATTGGGATCCCGCACGCGCGCCGATGCACGCCGCGCGCGGCGGCGTCTGGGCGACGATGATTCCGCTCGCTCCCGGACGGTATCGCTATGCGTTTCTCGTGAACGGCGTCGAGTGGCGCGCCGATCCCGGAGCGCCGACGGCGCGAGACGATGACTTCGGCACGCCGAGCTCGGTCGTGACGGTCGGAGGACATGGCACGTGATCCTGACGGCGTTGCTGCTCGTCATCGCGCAGAACCCCGCGCAGGATCCACGCTATGAGCGGCTGGATCCCGAGACGCGCGCGCGTGTCGTCGCTATCGTCGACTCAGCGCGCTTGGCAGGGCTGCCGAGCGAGCCGCTGATCCATCGCGCGCTCGAGGGCGCGCTGAAGAACGCCGGACGCGAGCGCATTGTCATAGCGGTCCATCGCCTCGCGGCCGACCTCGGCACCGCGCGGGACGCCCTCGGCACCAAGGCAACGCCGCCGGAGCTCGAGGCGGGAGTCGCCGCGCTGCGCGCCGGCGCCACGCCCGCGGTACTGACGCGCATCCGTGACGTGCGCCGCCCACCCGTGACCATGGCGCTCGCCGTACTCGCCGATCTCGTCGCGAGCGGTGTGCCGGCGGACAGCGCCGCCGCTGCGTTGCTCGTCCTCGCACCGACGGCCCGAGACGCCGACCTCGTAGAGTTTCGCCACGCGGTCGAGCGCGACATCGCCCTCGGCGCACCTCCAGCCGCCGCTACTTCTGTGCAGTTGGATGCGGCCTCTGTGAAGGTGGATGCGAACGCGCGCAACGCCCGGCCAGGCAAACCCTAAGCTCGCAGGGTGTGCCCGCAGGCGTACGTCGCTGCTCGTAGCGACGTCCCTATCGTTTTTTTCAGCCACACACGTGATACACGCGCAAGCAAGCGCGACCATCGACATGGGCGCCTCGCTCGTGCGCTACGACGGGTTTCTCCTCAGCAGTGCCGCTACGATTACCCCGACATTCGCATGGTATGGCAGCAGAGCGGCGCTCAACGCACGTGGCACATACCTGCGCTTTGAGAGCGGCAACCGGAGCATTCAGGGCTCCGTGGTTGGCACTGCGTTCGCTCGTCCGGCCAAGGACTGGCGCATCGAGGCTTCTGGCACGGCGGGCGCATCGTCCTACGCCGATTTCGCGAGCTTCTGGCATCTGCTCGGCGAGTTCCGCATACGCCGCGACACCGATCGCGGCGGTGTCTGGTTGGCGGCGACCGGGGGGCGCACGGCATTCGGGTCACCCGAGGGAGCGCGGCCGGTCTTTGCGGCATCGGTGACCGCACTGCAACGCCGCAGCTGGTTTGCGCTCCTCGTAACGGCTGGCCGGGCATTTGTAGGCGACACGCAGTATAGCGACATCGGCATGACAGCACGTGGACAGTACGGCAAATTCGTGCTTGAAACCGTGCTCGCCGCGCGGGTATGGAGCCAGGGCGCCGGCCACGGCGTGTACGGCGAGGCAAGCGGTAGCCTGCCCTTTGCCGATCGATGGGCGTTCGTGATATCCGGGGGGCGCTACCCGTCGGACCCGATCAACGGGAGCATCGCGGGGCGCTACCTGTCGGCGGGCCTGCGGTTCCGCATCCCTTCGCCCGCTCGTCCCGTCCCGTCGTTGCCCTTGCGACATAGTGGAGCCAACGGCGGGGGTGGGGACGATCCTCCGCCATCCACCACGCTGACAGTCGTGTCGGAATCGTCCGGGAACATCCGCCTGGTGCTGCGCGCGCCCCCTGCCACACTCGTAGAAATCGCGGGAGACTTCAGCGATTGGCAGCCGGTCTCGATGACACAGACGGCCGGTGGCAGCTGGGAAGTCGTCCTGCCGATGGCGAAGGGTGTCCACCAGATCAACGTGCGCCTCGACGGCGGTCCGTGGACCGTGCCGGGCGGTACGACTCGCCTAGTCGGCGATTACGGCGACGAAGTCGGGACGTTCATTGTCCCTTAGCGTTTTCCACCCGCGAGCCGCAGCGCCTCGGGTCGATGCCGCAGCGCGAGCATGGCCCACACGCCGACCGCCGGACCGATGGCCAACGCACTCATGCTCCAGCGCCACCCGATGACGGCGGCTACCGCCGGCAGGAGATAGATCGTCGCGGCCGTGAGCAGAAAGCCGAGACTCGTTTGTAGCGTGAGAGCCGTGCCGACGTACTCGCGCGGCGCGAGCTCGCTCACCGCGGCGGAGAACTGCGCGGAGTCCGCCACGACGCTGATTCCCCACACCAGCAGAATGGGCAACAGCGCGATCAACGGTGCGCCGTAAAACAGGCCGACGTTCAACGCGCAGATTCCCGAGATCACCATCGCGGCGCTCGTGACGAGCGTGCGACCAAACTTGTCCGCGTATTTCCCGCCGAGCCAGCATCCGATGGCGCCACTGCCGACCACCGCGAACGTCGTGAGCGCCGCGAGCGCCGTCACATCCGCGGTCGGACCGCGCCGCGCACGCTCACTCGCGGCGATGAAGACGGCGATCCACGTCCACATCGCGTACACCTCCCACATGTGCCCGAGATAGCCGAGGTTGGCGAGCGCAACCGCGCGGTCTTGGAGAATGCGGGGAGCGGCGCCGAGAGAAAATGGCGGCGATGGAGCGGCATACGGCCCATCGTTCGGCACGAGCAGGACGAGCAGTCCGCCGGCGAGTGCGCTGCACGCAGCAACGACGAGAACGATACGCCACGCGTTCGGCGGCACCGCCCAGCGCACGAGATGCGGACTCGCGGACCCCAGCGTCAGTGCCCCGACGAGGATGCCGATCGCCCAGCCGCGCGAATCCTTGAACCATCCGGCAGCGATCTTCATTCCGGGTGGATACACGCCGGCCAATGCGGCACCGGTCAGTGAGCGGCAGGCGATTCCCACACCCAGACCTGGCGCCGCCGCGACACCGAGTGTCGCGAGTGCCGCGATCGCCGCCGAGCCCGCGACGAGCCGGCGAGCCGAGAGTCGGTCGGCGAGCGTGAATATCGCGCTCACCAGCGCGCCGGCGACGAACCCGAGCTGTACCGAGATCGTGAGCCACGCGGTGGTTGCGGGCGTCAGCTGCCACACTCGCGCGAGTGCCGGCGCCACGGCGGACGCGCTGAACCAGGGGGCCATCGCCAAGAGCTCCGCGACGGCCAGGACTGTCAACACACGACGCGGGTTCACAACCCGGTAGGATGATCCAGAAACACCCAGGGCAGATCGAACTTCTTGCAGATGTGCTCGGCGAGGGCCTTTACGCCAACCGTCTCAGTCGCGTAGTGGCCGGCGTAGAAAACGTTGAGATGCAACTCTTCGGCATCGAAGAAGGTCCAGTGTTGGCCCTCGCCGGTGATGTACGTATCCAGACCGGCTGCAGCCGCCTGCGGAATCAGTCCGCCCCCTGCCCCAGTGACGATGCCGACGCGTTGCACACGCTCGGGGCCAAACGCCAAGAGGCGTGGCGCGCTGTTGAGTGCCTGAGCCAACGCTCGACCCAGCTCGTCGCGCGTGCCGGTTCGCTCGCCCCATACGCCGATCGGCGCGCCATGATACGAGCCGAACTCCGCGCGGATCGTGACGCCGAGCTGTCGCGCCAGCACCGCGTTATTGCCGACGTCGGGATGCCGATCTAAAGGAAGGTGCGCGGCGTACAGCGCGATGTTCCCCCGGACGAGTCCGGCGACGCGCTCGTAGGCAGGACCCACCAGCGGCCGCAGACCTCCCCAGAACAGTCCGTGATGGACCACGAGCAAATCAGCCCGCTGCTCCGCCGCCATCCGGACCGTCGCTGCGCAGAGATCGACCGCAGCCGCGACACGAGTGACTGCGCCGGAATTGGCGACTTGCAGTCCGTTCAGTGCTTCAGGCGCGTCTGCTACTTCTTCGGCGGTACGGAGGTACTGATCGAGGTAGGAGACCAGGGTGTCTAGCCGCATTTACGACACCGTAGGGACAGTATCGTGGCAGCCGAAAGTCTTCCACATAGGATGAAAGCGTAACTTATTTACTAGCAATGAATTAGAGAATCCACATGAGCCGGACGCTGCCGTGTGGATATCTAAGCTCGCGCCAGGGAGGCCTGCCCCGTGCGTGTGGCGACCTGCGGTGGCTGGCCAGCGTCCTCGCCCATCCGCAGCACGCCGTTCATCTCGCCGCCTTCCTGAATCAGCAGCCGCTTGGTATGCACGTCACCGTGGACGACGCTGGTCGCTTGGAGCTCCACCCGCTCCTCGGCGTAGACGGCGCCACGGACTTCGCCGCCGATGATCGCCTCACGACTGACGACGTCGCCTTCTACTTCCCCGCCCCGTGCGACGAGCACCTGCTTGGCGGCGCGAACGGTTCCGGTGACCGACCCTTCTATCTTTACGACGCCGTCGGCGGAGATATCGCCCACCACGCGCATTCCTGCGCCGATAATCGACAGCCCCGGCACGCCCTCCCGGGAGCCGGTCGCGCCCTTTTCGCTGAACACCGCCATCAATGCGTCCCCCCCTCTTTCACGAGGTCGAGTGGATCGACCGATTTGCCGTCGTGACGAATCTCGAAATGCAGGTGCGGCGCCGTCGACCGCCCCGAGTTGCCGGACAAACCGATTACTTGTCCAGCCTGAACTTCGTCACCTTCAGCGGCGAGTAGCCGTGATGTATGACCATACATCGTCTCGTAGCCCGACGGATGCCGCAAGAGGACGAACAAGCCGTAGTCGGGATCGTAACCGGCTGCGGTGACGGTCCCGCCTCCGGATGCCCGAATGGGCGTCCCAATTGGCACCGCGATATCGATTCCGGGGTGGGATTCATCCGGAACGCCGGGTCTCACCTGTCCCCGTGTGACGAACCCTTGCACATCGAACGGCCAGTGCGAGGGCATCGATGGGCCCGACTCATACTGCCTGTTACCCCCAGGCCTGGCCGCTTGGATCGGTACGGCGCGCATCGCGGTGCTGAAGTCGGCGTTGCTCGCGACGCTGGTACCGCCGCGCGTGGTGGGGGGGGGCGCCTTCACACCCAGCATTTGGCGCAACTCCTGATAGTTCGCTTCCGCGCGGTTCAGCGCTGACGCCAGCTGCTGCACGCGACTGTTTTCCATACGCAGCCGGGAGACCTCGCGTTCGAGTCCGGGCACACGGGCCGCGTTTCGAGAGATCGGTCCGGCGAACGCAAAGAATCCCACGACCGACACGGCAACAGTGCCGGCGCCCCACTTCCCCGCTAAGAGACCCCACCGAGGAATGCGATACTGTTTGGATTCGAGATCGCCGTCCGCGTGGATAACGATGGTTACACCCCGCGTACTCATCCGTCGAACGGAGCGCCGAGGATCAGCTCGAGCATGCGAGCGAGATCGTCGTTCGAATAGAACGACAGATGAATCTGCCCCTTGCCCTTGGCGCGCAGGCTGACGCGCACATCCGTGCCGAGCCGGCGGCGCAGCGCATCTTCAACCCGACGAACCTCGGGGGCGGCGCCGACGCCTCGTTTCATGCGCGGCCGCCGTTCCGGCGCGCGCCCGCCGCGCACGCGATCTTCGACTTCACGCACCGACAGCCCCTGTGTCACCGCCTCGCGCGCCAGGTTCGTAACGATCCGTTGATCCTCGAGGGCGAGCAGCGCGCGCGCATGACCGACCGACAGGTGCCCTTCGTGCAGCATCTGGAGTACGACTTCGGGAAGCTTCAGGAGGCGGAGCGCATTGGCGACGGTCGAGCGATCGCGCCCGACGGCGTCGGCAACGTCCTGTTGCGCCAGTTTGAACTCGGCGATCAGTCGCTCGTAGCCGCGCGCTTCGTCGACGGGCGACAGATCATCGCGCTGCAGGTTCTCGATCAGCGCGAGCGTGAGCAGCGTCCGGTCGTCGGCGTCGCGCTGAACCGCGGGGATGCGCTCCCAACCGAGCTGCTGGCAGGCGCGCAGCCGGCGCTCACCCGCGATCAACTCATATCCGCCGTTCGCCCGGCGAACGACGACGGGCTGGAGCAGCCCGGCCTGTTTGATCGACGAGACCAGCTCCTCGAGTGCCTCCGGGTCGACCGTTTGGCGCGGCTGGAACGGGTTCGGCCGGATGTCCTTGATGGGGAGCTCGACCAAACTCCCTTCTCGTTGCGCCTCCTCTCGAGTCGGCCCGAGGAGCGCCTCGAGGCCACGGCCGAGGCGGCGTCTACCAGCGGCGGTTTCCGTCATGCCGGCACCTCCGGGGGAGGCAGCGATTCAATTGCGGGCAGGTTCGGCGAGGGTGGAGCGTCCTGCTCGACCCGGCGAATCAGCTCCTGGGCGACGGCCAGATAGCTCTTCGCCCCCACCGACTGCACGTCATACAAAACGATTGGCTTACCGAAGCTCGGCGCCTCAGCGAGCCGCACGTTCCGCGGGACCGTCACGGAGAACATGCGACCGCCAAAGTATTCCTTCGCTTCATCGGCGACTTGCCTGGAGAGATTCAGGCGGGCGTCGTACATCGTCAGCAGCACACCCTCGATCGCGAGTGCGGGATTGAAATTGCGCTGCACGAGCTTGATGGTGTTGAGCAACTGCGAGAGCCCCTCGAGCGCGTAGTATTCGCACTGAATCGGGATGACCACGCTGTCGGCCGCCGTCAGCATGTTGAGCGTGAGCAGGCCAAGCGACGGTGGGCAATCGATCATGATGTACGCGTACTCGTCCCGCAGATCCCGCAACGCGTCGCGCATGCGTGTTTCGCGCGAACGCTGATTGACGAGCTCGAGCTCCGCGCCGACCAGGTCCTGCGTCGCGGGGACGACGTCGAGATACGGGAAATGCACGTGCGGGAAGCGCGCTTGCGTCAGCGCCGCGCCATCGATGATCGCGTCGTAGAGCGAGTGCCGAATGCGATCGCGCTCAATGCCGACGCCACTGGTCGAGTTGCCCTGCGGGTCCGCGTCGATGAGCAGCGTTTTGCGCTCGGCGATCGCGAGAGACGCCGCGAGATTGACGGCGGTCGTCGTTTTCCCGACGCCGCCCTTTTGATTGGCGATCGCGATTACTCGGGACATTATATAAGCTCTGTGTTTGCAATGACTTATCTAACTAGCCCGATTGTGAGACCAATATACGTCCGTTTCACGTGAAACGAAAGAGCGTACGTTTCACGTGAAACTGCAACCTGGACTTAGGCGACTCTGCGGCGCCAGCGCGTCGCTTCAAGCACCAGGTTGTGCAGGTCGCTCGGCGTGACGCCTGGGACCCGCGCGGCCTGCGCGAGCGATGTCGGCCGTACTCGATCGAGCTTCTGTCGCGCCTCGGTCGCGAGCGTATGCAGATCGAGGTAGGGCAGTTCGGTCGGCAGCGAAAACGACGCCAACTCCGCCAGCCGCGCAGCGGCGTCGCGTTCGCGCGCGAGGTAGCCGTCGTACTTAATCTCGATCTCGGCTGTGAGGACGGCATCCGTCGTCGCGCCAACGCCGACGTTTGCCGCGGACAGCAGGGCAGCAAGCGAGACGCCGGGTCGCTTCGCGACCACCGCGATGCGCTCGCTCTCGCGCAACGTCGTCCCACTCTGCGCGAGCACGCTATCGGCCTGCGCCGGCGCGATGGCCGTCTCGCGCGCGAGATCCAGAACTGCCTCTTCCTCCTTCAGGCGACGCTCCGCAGCGCGCAGCTCGGCAGCGCTCAGCAAGCCGACTCGCTCGGCGAGCGGCAGCAGCCGGCGCAGGGCGTTGTCCTGGCGGAGCAGCAACCGGAATTCCGAACGAGAGGTGAAGAGCCGGTACGGTTCATCGACGCCTCGCGTGACGAGATCGTCGACCAGGACGCCGATGTACCCGTCGTCGCGACCAAGTACCACCGGCTCGAGTCCGCGGATCCGGCGCACGGCGTTGATGCCGGCGACGACCCCTTGACCGGCCGCCTCCTCGTAGCCCGTCGTGCCGTTGATCTGTCCCGCGAAGAACAGATGTTCGACGGCCTTCACCTCGAGCCAGGGCGTGAGCTGGGTTGGCGGATAGTAGTCGTACTCGATCGCGTAACCCGGCCGCGTCATCCGGGCATGCTCCAGGCCGGGGACCGCGTGCAGGAACTCGAGCTGCACGGCGACCGGCAGGGAAGTGGATAGACCGTTCACGTACAGCTCGGTCGTGTCGAGTCCTTCGGGCTCGAGAAAAACCTGGTGCCGCTTGGCAGCCGGAAACTTGACGATCTTGTCTTCGACTGATGGACAGTACCGCGGTCCTCGCCCGCTGATCGCACCGCCGTAGAGCGCCGACTCCTTGATGTGGCGCTGGATGATGTCCTTCACCGCTTCGCCGGCCCATGTGATCCAGCAGGGGACTTGGCGAGGCCGTTCCACGCGCTCGTGGAACGAGAAGCGGTAGTCGCCGGAGTCGCCGTCTTGCCGCTCGACGTGGCTCCAATCGACTGAGCGACCGTCCACGCGCGGAGGCGTGCCCGTCTTGAAGCGGGATACTGTAAGCCCAACATTTTCAATGACTTGCGCCATCTGGACCGATGGGGCGTCGCCCGCGCGGCCCGCGGGAATTTGCGTGTCGGTGCCCAAATGAATTCGGCCGCGCAGAAACGTCCCCGCGGTGATGATCACCGCTCGCGCGTTGAACCGCCGACCGTCGACCGTCTCCACGCCGGTGATGCGAGTGCCCTGATCGTCGAACAACAGATTTGTGACCATGCCCTGCGTCAGCTCGAGAGTGGGGAATTGCTCGAGCAGCTGACGAACCGCGCGGCGATAGAGCGTACGATCAGCCTGAGCGCGCGGTGCCCACACGGCCGGCCCCTTCGAGCGATTCAGCATGCGGAACTGGATGGTGGCGCGATCGGCGGCACGCCCCATCAGTCCGCCGAGGGCGTCGACCTCACGAACGACGGTGCCCTTCGCAATGCCGCCGATGGCGGGATTGCACGACATCTGGCCGATCGTATCGAGGACGGATGTGAGCAACAGAGTCCGCGCGCCGAGACGGGCTGACATCGCCGCGGCCTCCGTACCGGCGTGGCCGCCGCCGATGACAATTACGTCAAAGTCAGACATGGGGTGAAACTACTAAACCAGGACAGGCAAAGGCTAGCCGTCGAGACGCGTCAGGCTGTTCTTACCCAGCGCACCAGCTCCTTCATCGTTGGCCGCTTTCCCGTCATGAGTATTCCGACTCTATAGATCCTCGCAGCGACCCACGTGATTGCCACGATTCCGATCAACAGCATCGCGAGCGAGGCCCCCAGCTCGCCCGCTCCCATGCTCCCCGCCGTCCAGCGAACCGGCGTCGCTATCGGCGAAGTAAACGGCACGATGGAGAGTGTCCGCGCGAACGTCGATGCGGGATCATTTGTAAGCCCAATGATCGAGAAGTAGGAGATCATGAGCAGATAAGTGACTGGCTGCTGTGCTTGGCGGGCTTCCTGCTCGTTGCTCGACATGGCGCCGACCGCGGCAAACATCGCGGAATAGAGAAGGAACCCACCAAGGAAAAACGCCATGAAGACGGCCACGGTGGCGAATGGGATGTGGGGAAGCGTGATGCCCCGGGCATCGGCCTCACTCGCGCCCAGCATTTTCGCAATCGGCACGCGGAGGGCGATGAGCAAACGCGCCGACACACCCCAGATGACGAACTGAAAGAACGAGACGGCCCCCGCGCCGACGACCTTGCCGAGCATCAATTGGAAGGGTCGCAGCGAGGATACCAGTACTTCGATGATCCGGGTGGTCTTCTCCTCCAGCACCGAGCTCATGACGTTCACGCCGTACAGCAGGATCGCCATGAACAGCAGGATAGCCATCACGTACGCAAGGATGAACGACTGGCCTGCGTTCTCGGTGGTGCAGGTGCCCTGGTGACACTTTTTTTGATCCAGGGTAACCCTGAGTGCCTGGGCCCAATCGACCACCGTTGCATTCACGCCCTTGCCTTCGAGGCGGGCCTTCTCGACCACCCGATTCAGGGTACGCTGTAGCTCGTCGATTGTCTGCAGCGACAGATTCGACGCGCGGTACTCCGCCTTGCCCTCGCTGGGCAGGGAGTCACCGACGAGGAGGAAGCCGTTGAGCTGCTTGGCTTCCACGAGTCTCGTCAATGAGTCGAGGACGCCAGGTCCCAGCGTAACGGCGTCGGCTCGAATACTCCTGCTCCCGCCGAGCGCCTCCACGATTCGAACGCCGTACCCAAGCTTTCCGACGTCGACGATGGCGATGTTGCGCGTCCCACCGCCGATCGACTGCATGATTTGGAAGATGATCACGCCGGCGAACAGGATCGGGCCAAGAATGGCCGACACCCAGAACCACCTCGTGCGGACGCGTTCCACGAATTCGCGCCGAATTATGGCCCAAACCCTATGCACGAGCGGCCATCCTCTCAGAGCCTGGGCCGGGGACAGCGGCCGCCGTGGCGGCCTCCGGGCCGACGAGGTCCACGAAGATCTTGTGCAGGGAGGGACTGGCGAGCTCGAAGCGCGACAGCCGCGCACCCGAATTGACGAGCGCTCGCAGGATCTCCTGTGGATCCGCTCCGTCGGCCAGTTCGAGCTCTGCCTGCTGCCCAAAGTCCTGGATCGTCGCGACGAGCCGCCGATCCCCAAACACCTGTTGCGCGCCCCCCTGACTGCCGTCGAACGCGACGATCACGTGCTTCCCGCCATGCGTTTGTTTCACCTCGGCGAGTGATCCATCGATGAGCTTCTTGCCGCGCGCGATGATGCACAGCCGGTCGCACAGCTGTTCCGCGTGCTCCATGATGTGCGTCGAGAAGAGTACGGTCTTCCCGCGCCGCCGGTACTCGATCACGGTGTCGCGCAACACCTGCGAGTTTACGGGATCGAGACCGGAGAACGGCTCGTCGAGAATCACCAGCTCCGGATCGTGCAAGACCGTCGAAATGAACTGGACCTTCTGCTGCATCCCCTTCGAGAGTTCGGAGACTTTCCGCATACGCCAGTCGGCGAGACCGAGCCGGTCCAGCCATTCGAGCGCTTTGGCGCGCGCGGCACTGCGCGCCACGCCCTTGACCTCGGCCAGAAACACGAGGGCGTCAACTACGCGCATCTTGGGATACAGCCCGCGCTCCTCCGGCAGATACCCGATGCGTGCCGAGTGAGTGCGTCCGCCTCCCACCTGACCGAACAATCGGATCGAGCCGGAATCCGGCTCGTAGATGTCCATGATCATGCGGATGGTGGTCGTCTTGCCCGCGCCGTTGGGCCCGAGCAAGCCGTAGATGATGCCGGAGGGGACGCTGAGCGAAAGCGCATCGACCGCGGTGTGGCCCGCGAAGCGCTTCGTTACGCGATCCACGACAACCGGATCAGACATGACGCTCAAACTACGTGGGAAGGGAAGCGGGGGAAGGGTACTACGACGTCAGAAAACTACGACGCGAGAACGCCGAACAGCTCGCCCGCTTTACGAAGCGCACTCACCAACACATCGACGTCATCGACGTCATTGTAGACATAGAAGGACGCGCGAGCCGTCGCTGCCACCCCAAGCCGCCGCATCAATGGCTGGGTGCAGTGATGGCCCGCGCGAATACAGACGCCGTCGCGATCCAGAATCGTTGCGAGGTCGTGCGGATGAATGTCGCCGTATGTGAAGGGGACGACGCCGGCCCGATGATCACGCGGCCCGTAGATCGTCACTCCCTCGATGTGTGAAAGCCGCTCGATGGCAACGCGCGCCAGCTCCTGTTCGTGCTGGGCCACGCGGTCCATGCCGAGGTGCTCGAGGTAGGCAATTGCGGCTCCCAGCCCGACGGCGGCTTCGACGTTGGGCGTTCCCCCCTCGAACTTGTGCGGGACCTTGTTCCAACTGGACCGATCGTCCCACACGCGCTCGATCATCTCGCCGCCGCCATGATATGGCGGCATCGCTTCGAGCAGCGCCGGCTTCGCCACGAGCGCCCCGCTTCCCATCGGCGCCAGCATCTTGTGGCCGGACAGAGCGTAGAAGTCACAGTCGATGGCCTGGACGTCCACCCGCAGATGCGGGGTGGACTGGGCTCCGTCCACAACGGTCACCGCACCCGCGGCGTGCGCCAGCTTGGTGAGCTGGGCGGCAGGGTTCACCGTGCCCAGGGAATTCGAGACGTAGGGAAAGGCGACGAGCTTGGGCTTCGCCTCGAGCGCCTTGCCGTAGTCGGCCAGGTCGATCCGGCCGTCTGCCGTAATTTCGACCATCCTCAGCCTGGCGCCCTTTTCCTGACACAGGATCTGCCACGGCACGATGTTGGAGTGGTGGTCCATGGCGGTGACCACGACCGTGTCGCCTCGCTGCACGTTGGCCCGGCCCCACGACCCGGCCACCAGGTTGATCGACTCGGTCGTGCCCCGGGTGAACACGACCGCTTCGCGTGTCCAGGCATTTACAAAGCGGGCGACGGCGGTGCGCGCCGCCTCGTAGGCGTCCGTCGCTTCCACGGCCAGCGCGTAGGCGCCGCGATGCACGTTGGCGTTATGGCAGCTGTAGTAGTGCTGGATGACGTCGAGAACCTTGCGCGGCTTCTGCGTGGTCGCCGCGTTATCCAGGTAGACGAGCCGATTGCCGTTCTCCTGCCGCGCGAGAATCGGGAATTCCGCCCGCAGCGTCCTGGTGTCGAGCATCAGTAATCGCGCGCCGATTCTGTGGTCACCGGCTGGCTGCTGTTCTGCAATGCGGCGTGCAGGGCGTGCCAGGCCAGGTTTGCGCACTTGATGCGGCTGGGAAACGCGCGGACGCCGGAGAACGCGGCGAGTTTGCCGGGGGCAGTGGCGCCGCCCGCGAGCATGTCGCGGAACGCCTGAAACATCGCTTCCGCCGCGGCGACCGGTTTCCCTTTTACCGCGTCGGTCATCAGCGACGCGGACGCCTTGGAGATCGCGCACCCGGCCCCCGGCGGCATCTGGAACGCGATGTCCGTGATCGCCTCACCCTCGACCTGCACGTACAGCTGAATGCGGTCGCCGCACAGCGGGTTGTTCCCCTCCGCGGTCCGATTGGCATGCTCGAGCCGCCGGAAATTGCGCGGATTGCGATTGTGATCGAGGATCGTCTGCTGGTAGAGATCGCCGAGGTCGCTCATCATTCCGCCAGGCGCTCGCGCACGATGCGATCGAGCTCCGCGCGCAGCGGCGCGACGTCCATCCGGCCGAGGATCTCCGCCGCGAAGCCGTACGTCAGCAGCCGCCGCGCTTCCGCCTCACCCACGCCGCGGCTGCGCAGATAGAACAGCGCCCGCGGATCGAGCGGCCCCACGGTCGAGCCGTGTGTGCACTTCACGTCATCGGCATAGATCTCGAGCTGCGGCTGGCTGTCCGCATGCGCATCGGTCGAAAGCAGCAAGTTGTTGTTCGTCTGCTTCGAGTCTGTCTTTTGCGCGCCGGGGCGGACGATGATGCGGCCGGTGAAAACGCCCCGCGACTTCTCGTCGAGGACGCCGTTGAAATACTCGTGGCTCTCGCAATGGTCGGCTGCGTGATCGATGATCGTGTGATGATCGACGTGCTGCTGGCCCGCGAGCAGATAGAGACCGTTGAGGATCAGTGTACCGCCCGGACCGGCCAGCACCGTGCCGATGTCGTGCCGCGCGAGCGCCGCGCCGAACGCCACGGTGTGGAAATGGACCGTGCTGTCGCGCCCCTGATGCGTCTGCGTCGTCGCGACGTGGTAGGCGCGCTCGCTCTCGCGCTGCACGCGGTGATAGTCCACCCTGGCCGCATCTCCCACGACCACTTCCGTGACGCTGTTCGTCCAGTACGGCCCAGGGTCGAGCGATGCGTACGTCTCGACGATGCTCGCGCGAGCTTCACGCTCGATCACGACGAGATTGCGAGGATGCGTAACAGCGCGTCGGTCGCCGCTGGCCAGGAACAACAGCTGGATCGGCTCCGCGATCGACGCCTTGGCCGGCACGTGGACGAACGCCCCCTCGCTCACGAACGCGGTATTCAGCGCGGAGAAAGGCCGGTCCTGCGTGGCAGCGTACTTGCCCAGATGCTGGCGGACGAGATCCGGGTGATGGGTCACGACGTGAGCGAGGCTCTGCACGTCGTCGAAAAACGGCGTCGAGAGGGCCCGTTGAAAAAAGCCGTCAAGAAAAACCAGACGGTAACCGGCTTCGAACAACAGGAACGGGCGAATGTCCTCGAGCGACGGGATCCGGGCCGGCGGCTTCGCCAGCTCGAACGATCCCTCGGCGATCGGCGCGACGCTCGTAAAGCGCCACGCCTCCTGCTTCATGTTGGGAAAACCGAGATCGTGAAAGCGGGCGATGCCGCCTTCGCGCAGATCCTTAAGCCAGGTGGGAACGCCTGCTGCGCCGTTGGATGCCCAGGCGCGGTACGATCCTACCAGCTGATCTACATGCGCCATCGTCACGACACCATGGCGGCATCACGAAGCCAGTCGTAGCCCTTTGCCTCGAGTTCATGGGCCAGCTCCGGCCCACCCGACTTCACGATCCGGCCGTCAGCGAGAACGTGCACGACATCCGGCGTGATGTGATCCAGCAGTCGCTGATAGTGCGTCACGATGAGGAAGGCGCGGTTCGGACTACGCAGCTGATTCACCGCGTTCGCTACCGTCTTCAGCGCGTCGATGTCCAACCCCGAATCGGTCTCGTCGAGAATCGCGAGCCGCGGTTCGAGGACGGCCAGCTGCAGGATCTCGTTGCGCTTCTTCTCGCCGCCCGAGAATCCTTCGTTCACCGGGCGATTCATCATCGAATCGTCCCAGCCGATTGCCTTGAGCTTCTGTTCGAGCACCTGGAGGAAATCGATCGGATCGAGCTCAGGCTCGCCACGATTCTTGCGGATCGCATTCAGCGCGGACCGCATGAAGTACGAGTTTGTGATGCCGCGGATTTCCACGGGATATTGAAACGCGAGGAACACGCCTGCGCGCGCGCGCTCCTCCGGCTTCACCTCGAGCAGATCCTTGCCGTCGTACTTCACGGTCCCCGCGAGTACGGTGTATGCGGGATGGCCGGCGAGGACTTGAGCGAGCGTGCTCTTACCGGAGCCGTTCGGTCCCATGATCGCGTGCACTTCGCCGTCGCGAATCGCGAGATCGACGCCTTTGAGGATCTCGTTGCCCGCAACGGCGACACGCAGCCCCGTGACCTCGAGCAGAGGTTGGTTCTTAGCCAACGCTTCCCTCCAAACTGATTCCGAGCAACCGCGTCGCTTCGACCGCGAACTCCATCGGCAGCTCTTTGAAGACTTCCTTGCAGAAGCCGTTGACGATCATCGACACTGCGTCCTCCGCGGAGAGCCCCCGCTGACGGAGGTAGAAGATCTGATCCTCTCCGATCTTGGACGTGGACGCCTCGTGTTCCATGATCGCCGTGCTGTTGCGGACGTCGATGTACGGGAAGGTGTGCGCCCCGCATTTGTCGCCGATGAGCATCGAGTCGCACTGCGAGTAGTTGCGCGCGCCCTCCGCCCCCTTCATGATCTTCACGAGACCGCGATACGTGTTCTGTCCGCGACCCGCCGAAATCCCCTTCGAGACGATCGTCGAGCGCGTGTTCTTGCCGAGGTGAATCATCTTCGTGCCGGTGTCGGCCTGCTGCTTGCGGCTGGTCACGGCGACGGAGTAGAACTCGCCGATCGAGTTGTCGCCCTGAAGAATGCACCCGGGATACTTCCACGTGATCGCCGAGCCGGTCTCGACCTGCGTCCACGAAATCTTGGAATTCACGCCGGCGCACTTGCCGCGCTTGGTGACGAAGTTGTAAATGCCGCCCTTCCCCTCTTCGTCACCCGGATACCAGTTCTGGATCGTGGAGTACTTGATCGTCGCACGATCGAGTGCGACGAGCTCGACCACCGCCGCGTGCAGCTGGTTCTCGTCGCGCATCGGCGCCGAGCAGCCCTCGAGGTAGCTGACGTAGCTGCCTTCGTCGGCAATGATGAGGGTGCGCTCGAACTGGCCGGTGGACGACGCGTTGATGCGGAAGTACGTCGACAGCTCCAGCGGACAACGCACGCCCCTGGGCACGTAGACGAACGAACCGTCGGTAAACACCGCGGAGTTGAGCGCCGCGAAGAAATTATCGTTGTACGGGACCACGGTGCCGAGATACCGCTGCACGAGGTCCGCGTGCTCGCGGATGGCTTGCGAGATCGGCATGAAGATCACGCCGTACTTCGCGAGCTCCGCCTGGAACGTCGTCGCGACAGAAACGCTGTCGAACACGGCATCCACCGCGACGCCGGTGAGCCGCTTCTGCTCCTCGATGGCGATCCCGAGCTTCTCGAACGTCTGAATGAGCTTCGGATCGACCTGGTCGAGCGAATCGAGCTTGGGCCGCTGCTTGGGGGCGGCGTAATAGCTGATCGCCTGATAGTCGATCGGCCCGTACTTCACGTTGGGCCAGTGCGGCTCACTCATCTTGAGCCAGTTGCGGTATGCCTTCAGCCGCCAATCCAGCATCCACTCCGGCTCTCCCTTTTTCGCGGAGATCAGCCGGATGACGTCATCGTTCAAGCCGGCCGGCACGACCTCGGATTCGATGTCGGTGACGAAACCGTACTTGTATGGTTGCTGGACGTGCGCTTCAATACTGGTCATGCAGCTCCCGGAAGTCATTACTGGACATAATCTTGGCAGCTAACATCGACTGGCTAGATCGGAATCCTAATGGTTTTGTCGGGATTGTCAATAAATATCCCTGTTCCATTCCCGTACCAGCCGTTCATAGTCGTCCGGCGTGTTGATCTGGTCGATGACCGCTGGATCGTCGACCGGCACGCCGACGACCTCCCGCTCGTGCTGGTGCAGGATGGCTCGCGCCCCGTCCCGCGTGGCCGCAGGATCCTGGAGCAGTTCCTCGAACAGCTGCGATCCCCAGATAACCGGATGCCCGCGCCGTTCCCCCAAGGTCGGGACGACGATGGACCCTTTGGTGCGCCTATGGGCTTCCATCACTCGCTCGACCGTCGCCACCCGCACGTGTGGCAAATCGACCGGCCAGACCAGGACGGCTGTCGGCTGCACCGGTTGGAGAGCGCGGAGGGCGCCACGGAGCGACGCAATGGGGCCCGTTTCCGGCTCTGGATTCTCCACGATTATGCAGTCGTGGCCTGCTAGAACAGGCTGAATTCGTGGGGCGTCCGGGCCAAGCACGACAACCCGCGCTTTGACTTCGAGCGCCTCGAGCGCCTCCAGGATTCGAACAACGAAGGGGTAGCCGAGGAAGTCCAATAGGGCCTTGGGAGCACCCATCCGGGCCGAGCGGCCAGCCGCCAGCACGATGCCCGCCAAGCTCATAAGGGCGTAAAGCTAGAGGGTAGTTGCATGACGCGCTGAAAGGGGCAATTTTGGCGCGCTCACATGGCAGCCCGTCGAATCCGCCAACTTGGCGACCCGATTCTGAGGGTCCGCTGCACCCCGGTTGAAGATCCCAAGTCACCGGCGGTGCGCCTGCTTTCGGACGATCTGCGCGATACGCTCCGCGTCGCCAAAAAGAAGTACAACATGGGCCGGGCTCTGTCGGCGCCTCAGATCGGCGCACCGGTCCGGGTCGTGCTGGTGGAGATCGGGAAGTTCCGCGCGACGATGATCAATCCGGAGATCACGGATGTGGGAGCGGAGGATTTCCACGTCTGGGACGACTGCTTCTCATTCCCCAACTTGCTGGTCCGCGTGAACCGTGCCTACCGCGCTTCGCTGCGCTACACGGACCTCAAAGGGAAACAGGTCACCATGGAGCTCGAGGGTCCGATGGCCGAGCTGCTGCAGCACGAGCTCGACCATCTGGATGGAATCCTCGCGATTGACCAGCCGAGCGGACTCGATCCCTTCGCCTATAAAGCGGAGTGGGAGAAGAATCACAAGCCGGATGAACGCTACGGGCCTCCCCGGCCGCGAGAGGTTTAGACCAACCAGGCGGGAGGAGGCGGAAAAACACGCCGTGGGTGAGGAACACCTACCGCGCTTTTTCCCGCCGGTTTCCCGCAGTTAGATTATTGGATCGACAGGGGTGCCCGCCGAGGTCGGCGGGCTGAGATCACACCCTCAGAACCTGATCCGGTTCGTACCGGCGAAGGGAGTTCACGTATGACCTGCCGTACCCAGATGTTCTTCGCCCGTCAGGGCACCATTACTCCCGAGATGCAGCGTGTCGCCGAGCGGGAATCGCTCCCGCCGGAGACCATTCGCGACGAGGTCGCGATCGGGCGGCTCATCATTCCCGCCAATGTGCATCACCTGGCGCAGCGCCTCGACCCGATGGCGATCGGCAAAGTCGCCAGCGTCAAGATCAACGCCAACATCGGCAACTCGGCCGTCGAATCGGACATCGAGGGCGAGCTCGAGAAACTGCATCACGCCGTCCACCACGGCGCCGACACCGTGATGGATCTGTCTACGGGCGGCAACATCGACGCGATCCGGGAGGCGATCATCGCCGCCTCGCCGGTCCCCATCGGCACCGTGCCGATCTATCAAGCCATTCAAATTGCCGGTGACGTCACGAAGCTGACCGCGGACGACATCCTGGCAAACATCGAGCATCAGGCGCAGCAAGGCGTCGACTACATCACCGTGCACGCGGGCATACTGCGCGAGCACGTGGGCCTCGCGCTCGGTCGGGTGACGGGGATCGTCAGTCGCGGCGGCTCTCTGCTGGCGTATTGGATGACGCAGAACGGCAAGCAAAATCCGTTGTACGAGCACTTCGACCGGCTGCTCGACATCGCGCGTGAGTACGACGTGACGCTCTCGCTCGGCGACGGGCTACGGCCCGGCTCGATTGCCGACGCGACCGACAAGGCGCAGCTCGCCGAGCTCACCGTCCTGGGCGAGTTGACTGAACGGGCGTGGAAAAAAGACGTGCAGGTGATGATCGAGGGTCCCGGCCACATTCCGATGCATCAGATCGAAGTGAACGTGCGCCTGGAGAAGGAGCTGTGTCACGAAGCGCCGTTCTACACGCTCGGGCCGCTCGTGACCGACGTCGCTCCCGGCTACGACCACATCACGTCGGCGATCGGCGCGGCGATGATCGGCTGGTTCGGCGCGGACATGCTGTGCTACGTCACGCGCAAGGAACATCTGGGTCTGCCGAACGCCGAAGAGGTGCGCGAAGGCGTGATCGCCTACAAGATCGCGGCGCACGCCGCCAACATCGCGCGGCGCCGGCCGGGCGCCACCGACCGCGACGATGCGCTCTCGCGGGCACGGTACGCGTTCGACTGGAACGAACAGTTCCGGCTGGCGCTCGATCCCGCGCGAGCGCGCGAGCTACACGACGAGGCGCTGCCGGCCGAGTACTTCAAGAGCGCCGAGTTTTGCGCGATGTGCGGGCCGAAATTCTGCTCGATGCACATAACGCGCGAGATCGAGCGCTCGCTGGGCCAGCGGGAGCCGTTGAAACAGGAAAAGCGCGAGCCGGTCGGCGCCGACTAGGTTGCGAACTAGCTCCCGCGCGGGACGCGCCGGGCGGTCGGTTCCGTGAAATGCGCGCTCAGGGGCGCGATGTCTATAAAGGTCTGGCTCACGATCACGAGATATCGATCGACCCGTCCCCGTTGTTCGAAGGTCAGGAAAAATGGATTGTCAACTGTGACGGGCCCGAAGCCGATCGGGTAGCGGAACTCGTAAGGACCGGTCGAAGGTATACAAACGTCGTTAGGCAGATCGGTTGTATTGAGCCCCACAGCGACCACATCCTGACCCGAAGCCAACCGTACCTTGAATAACGTAACTGAGACAAGGAACCTGATCTTCTGTCCTTACCACCAGCTCGATTGGCATATCGAACTGCACGGAATCGGTCGATTGTTCGCGGACTTCAAAGCTGAATGTGCGAAGATCTTTGGGGTCACTATCGAAGATGCCGCATCCCGCTACCACCCCAAGCGTCGCAGCTGCACGGACGAGTTGAGTCTTCATGGTTACCCCCCGTTTATAGGGTTTTGACGAGAACGCTCACCATCCTTCCGTGGAGTGTTACCCGCGGGCACCGCAGTTCGCCATGTGCAGCGCACCACAAGTCATAACGGCATAGGCGCTAGTCGAGCCTGTGCTCGGCCGATCGCACATGGCCTTCGAGCCCTTCCACCCGGCCGAACCACGCGGCGTCCTCGCTGAGATCGCGCGCCGCTGCGCCGTCCTCTATGCGCAGCCACGTGCGCACGCGCAGGAACGAATAGACCGAGAGCCCGCCCCTCGACCGCGCCGTACCCCCGGTTGGCAGAACGTGATTGGGACCGGCACCGTAGTCACCCAGAACTTCCGCAGACATGCCGCCGATGAAGAGCGCGCCATAGTGCGACAGTCGCGGTGCGACCGCAGTCGCATCGTGCAGGAGTAGCTGGACGTGCTCAGGTGCCAGCGCGTCGCACGCCATGATCCCTTCCTCTTGATTCGCGACCACGAGCACGCCGCCATTGGCCAGTGCGGCACGCGCGATCGCCTGTGTCGGTAATGTGGCGAGCTGACGAGCGAGCTCTGACTCGACGCGATCGGCAAGACCGGAATCGAACGTCACGAGCACAGGCAGGGCATCAGCGTCGTGCTCCGCTTGCGCCAGAAGGTCGGCCGCCACGACCACGGCGGTTGCGGTGGAGTCCGCGAAGACAACCAGCTCCGAGGGGCCGGCCAGACTGTCGATGGCGACGTGCCCGGCGACAAGCTGCTTGGCCGCGGTGACGTAACGGTTGCCGGGACCAACCACGACATCGCACGCCCCTACGGGTCCCGCGCCGAACGCGAGCGCCGCAATAGCGTGGGCTCCACCCGCCGCGAGAACCCCATCGGCGTCGGCGAGAGCGGCCGCTGCCAGTGTCATGGGTCCCGGTTTGGGACTGGCGACCCAGACTTCTCGAACGCCCGCCGTTCGCGCTGTGACCACGGTCATCAGGACCGACGAAGGGAGCGGATAGCGGCCACCGGGCGCGTAACAGCCGGCGCGCTCTACCGGAGCAATCCAGTGCCCCGCGGTCCCACCGGGCACTGTGACCGTGACTGGGCTGAGCGCCCGCTTCTGCGCCTCCGCGAATGCGCGAATCCGCTCGGCGACGCGCTCGAGGCGCGCGCGATCAGCGGCGGGCAGAGCCGCGAGCGCCCGATCGAGATCGGCCCGCTCGATGAACAGCGGCCCTCCAGCCGTCACGTCGCCGAGCCGCTCGGCGTACTCGCGGAGCGCGGCCTCACCTCTCAAGCGGACGGCATCCACGATCGGCGCGGCGACGGCGAGGGCCTCCGGACTCACGGCGGCGCCCCGCCCGCTGACCAGCTCGGCGACGGAGCGATGGCGCAGCACGCGCGCGCTCATGCTTTGCGAACCATGGGCCGGCGACTCACGGCGCGATTGCGTCGCGCGAGCTCGGCGCGTACGTCGGCGAGCGTTCCCCCGCCGCGTGCCAGCGCCACCAGCGCCACATACAGCACGTCGGCGGTTTCGCGGACGACTTCCTGCGACGACTCCGCGCTTGCCAGCTCGTCCGCTTCCTCGCGCAGTTTCGCGGCGAGAAGCCCGGGCTCATCGAGCAGTCGGGTGGTGCCGGAGCCCGCGATAGGGTGTGCGATGCGATCGCTGACCGTGCGCTCAAGGTCAGAGAGATCGAACGTTGCGGGCCAGCATGAGCGGCGATTCAGGTGACAGAACCCCGCGCCCAGCTGGCGTACCGTGAATCGCAGGGCGTCGCGGTCGCAATCCAAATCCACGCGGAGCAGCTGCTGCCCATTTCCCGAGGTCGCGCCCTTCTCCCAAATCGATTGCCGCGAGCGGGACCAGTAGATACCACGCCGCTCGGCAACCGCCTGCACCAGCGATGCGCGCGTGCTCCAGACCAGACCGAGCGTGCGGCCGGACTCATCGCAGACGACCGTCGGCCACACCTCGCCCGGCAGCGGCTTGGTGAGCGGCGCGGCGACGGCATCGCCCAGCGCAAGCCTGCCGCTGTACAGCGCCATGCCCACCTGCGCGTCGGCGCCGATGCGATCCAGCTCGGCAACTTCCGCCGCTGTGGTGATGCCACCGGCGGCAGTGACGCGCGCATCGCCCGCGGTACGCACGACCGCTTCGACCGCGGCGCGGTCGAATCCGCTCATCGCTCCTTCCTTCTCCACCTGTGTGAAGAGGAAGCCACCGACGACCGGCGCGAGCTCGCCCACGCGCTGCAGCACAGGCACGCCGGTGGGGGATTGCCAGCCATTGACGACGATGTGGCCAAGCTCTGCATCCACGGCGGCAATGACGCGCTCGCGCGGCAGCGCATTGCAGAATTCGGGCGTCGCCGCCGTGCCGATCATCACCTGCGTGGCGCCGGCGTCGAGCCAGCGGCGCGCAGTGTCGACGTCGCGGATCCCCCCACCGACGCGGCACGGCCCACGGCCGACGAGATCCCGGATCAGCTCCGCGTTGGAGCCGCGACCGAGAGCGGCGTCGAGATCCACGACGGCCACTTCTCCCGCGATGGAAAACTCCTCCAGCCGTGCGACGGGATCGCCCCCATCCAGCACGAAGTCTTTTCCACGCCGCAGCTGCACGGCGCGACCACCCATGATGTCGATGCTGGGCACGATCATTGGCGCACCCGAATGCCCTGGGTCGCGAGATCCGCCTTGATCCCGTTTACCGTGTCGTCGCCATCGTGCAAAACCGACGCGGCGAGTACCGCGTCCGCGCCCGCCGCGAATGCAGCGGCAACGTGCTCTCGCGTGCCGACGCCGCCCGAGGCGATGACGGGAACGCGCACGGCGTCCGCGATGGCGCGGAGCAGCTCGATATCGTGCCCCGCCCGCGTGCCGTCGCGATCCCAGCTGGTGAGGAGGATTTCGCCGGCGCCACGCTGCTCGCCCTCGCGCGCCCACGCCACCGCATCTGGCCGCGCCGGCTCGCGGCCACCCAGCACCAAGACCTCCCAACCCAGCGCGGCGCGGCGCGCATCGATTGCCAGCACGACGCATTGGCACCCGAACGCCTGCGCCAGCTCGGTTAACAGGGCGGGTCGCCGCACCGCGGCGGTATTGACACTCACTTTGTCCGCGCCGGCGGACAGGAGCTGCCGGGCATCCGCGACGCTGCGAACGCCGCCCCCCACGGTAAGCGGGATGCGAATCGCATCGCGCACGCGCTGCACGGTGTCGATCTGCGTGGCGCGCCCCCGCGCGGAAGCCGCGACGTCGAGAATCACGATCTCATCGGCGCCTTGCGCCTCGTAGCGCCCCGCTTGCTCGGCGGGATCGCCGGCGTCGCGCAGATTCTGGAAGCGGATGCCCTTCACCACCCGTCCGTCTTGCACGTCGAGGCAGGGAATCAGACGCCGACGCAAACCCGGTGTCGCGCTCGCGGCGGCAGCGGTGCGGACGTTTTGGCCTTCCCCCGTGAGCCAGCGTTCCAGCAGCGCGGCACCATAGGCGCCGGACAGCTCGGGGTGAAACTGGCAGGCGAGGATCGGACCGCGCTCGAGCCCGGCGACGAACGGAACGCCATGCGTTGTCCACGCCGGCGTCCATCCTTCTGGGCTCTCGCGCAGCGCGTAGGAATTCGCGAACGCCGCGACGCCGCTCGTCATGAACCGCGCCCCGGGTTCCGGCGTGACCGTGTTCCAGCCGAGGTGGGGAATCCGCACGTCACCTGGCAGCCGGCGACAGGTTCCCTCGACCAGGCCGAGTCCCGCCACGCCCGGCGCTTCCTCACTCGCCTCGCACAGCAGCTGCATCCCGAGACAAATGCCGAGCAGCGGAGTTCCGCGTGCGGCGACTTCTCGAATGGCGACATCCAGGCTGGTGCTGCGGAGCGCTGTCATGCCGGCGCCGAAAGCGCCCACACCTGGCAGGACGATGCGCGCGGCGTCGCGTACGGTCTGGGGTTCGGCCGTGACGACAACCGTCGCGCCCAGACGTCCCAACGCACCGGCGATCGACGCGAGATTCGCGACCCCGGAATCCACGATCACCACGTCATTCATGGCTCGCGGCTCCCAGGGTGCCTTTGGTAGACGGGACGTCGTCGAATCCCGAGCGCGCGACCGCCTGGCGCAACGCGAGGGCAGTTGCCTTGAACGCAGCTTCGGCGCGATGGTGATCGTTCTCGCCCTTCAGCACGTCGACGTGCAGCGTGATTCGGGCAGCCGTCGCCAGCGAACGCAACACATGTGGAATATTCTCGCAGGCGAGCCCGCCGATCGACTCACGGCGCAATCCCAGCTCGACATCCGCAAACGGCCTGCCGGAAAGATCCACGACCGCTCTCGCTAACGCTTCGTCGAGTGGTGCGAAGCCCGAGCCGAACCGGTTCACGCCACGCCGCTCTTCCAGCGCGCGGTCGAGCGCTTCGCCCAGCGCGAGCCCGCAGTCCTCCGCGGTGTGATGATCGTCCACCTGCAAGTCGCCTTCGCACGTGAGCTTCAGGTCAAACCGCGCGTGCCGGCCCAGCGCGTCGAGCAGATGATCGAGGAATCCAATCCCCGTCTTGATCGTCGTCTTCCCGCTCCCGTCAATATCGAGTGTCAGACGAGTCGATGTCTCACGCGTGGTTCGGGTCACGGTGGCCGTGCGAGCGTTCATAGCAACTCCTCGAGATCGGCGATTTGATCGAGCACGCGAGCGGCCCCCGCGTCGGTCAGTGCAGCCGTCGTGGTGGCGAGGTCATCCCCTGGGGCGACGATGCCGAGGGGCACAACAGACGCCCCGGCGGCAGCGCGGATGTCGTCTGGTGTATTCCCGATCATCCAGGCGCGCTGCTCACCCAAGCGCGAGAGCGCGAGGCGAACCGGCGCGGGGTCAGGCTTGCGAGGGGCGTCCTCCATGCAGATCACGGCGCGAAACAGCGAAGCGAGGCCTTCGCGCTCGAGAAACCAGCGCGCCTCTTCGCGGGGCCGTCCGGTCACCACGGCCAACGGCAGGCGCTTTGCGAAGCGCTCGAGCACCGCACGCGGCACAATGGCGCGCTCACGCTCGTGGAGTCCTGGTGACGCCTCGGTTCCGAGATAGAGTGACTGGTACCGCGCGGTGACGTCTGCGAGATCGACCTGCACGCCGCGAGCGGTGATTAGCCGCCGCGTCACGATCCAATCGTTGGCAGCATCCCCGGCGCGCAGGGCACTTTCGATGTCATCCATCGTGATGGTGACGCCGTATGTCGCAGCCGTGGCGATCATCGCCGCGCGCTGGGACTCACGGACGTCGGCGAGCACTCCATCCAGATCGAAGACGATGGCGCGGGGCGCGAGCACCGTATCGAGCGCGCCCGTCAGCCGCTCGAATGCCGCCTGTTCACCGGGGAGCGTGATGCGCAGCGCCGTGGTGATTCCGGGCCGGTTCCGGAACTCGCGCACCAACACGCCCAGCGCCGCGAGACCCAAGGCGCAGAACCGCGCGCGCGCACCGCATTCGACGAACACGAAATTGGCCTGCGACAGACGGGGCGAGAGCCCCAGCGTCTGGAGCTGCTGTGTGAGAGCGCTGCGCTCCGCGCGCACGCGTGCGACGTGGGTCGTGAGCGCTGCAGCACCGCGCTCGACCTGGCGAGCCGCGAGAGCGAGAGACAATCCCGCGACGGGATAGGGACCACCGGCGGCACGCAACACCGCGATGATCTGCGGATCGCCAATGGCGTACCCGACGCGACACCCGGCGAGACCCCACGCCTTGGAGAGCGTCCGCGTGATCACGACGTTGGGAATGTCCAGCACGGCGCCGGTCAGATCATCGTCCGCGTACTCGACATAGGCGTGATCGAGCAGAACGAGCGCTTCGGGCGACGCCGCCGCGATGCGCCGCACGTCCGCGAGCGTCGCCACACCACCGGTCGGATTGTTAGGAGACACGATCGCGATGACGGCGGTGCGCTCGTCGAGCTGCTCCAGGAACCCGTTGGTCGGAAACGCGTCACCGATCCACGGCACGCGCACCAGCTCGCCGCCCGCTAACGCCGCGTACTGATCGAGCATTTCGAAGCTCGGCTCTGGAAGCAGCAACGTGCGTCCCGGGGCGAGAAATGCCCGGCAGATGCGATCGATCGCTTCGTCGGCGCCCGCCGTAACGATGACCCGCTCCGGCCCGACACCACAGCGAGCCGCGAGCAGCGATGTCAGCGCCGCGACATCGGGGTAACGGCGCAGCAGCTCGGGATCGGCGTCGGCCAGCTCGGCCAGCGCGTCCGACGATGGCAGCAATCCCTCATTGCGATCGAGTCGCAGTGCACCAACGCTCGGGCGGGACGGCTCCTCATACGCCCAGGCGGGATCGATCCGCGACTGCGGCATCACGGCGGTCATGGCACGATCTGCGAGAGCGTCGAGACGACGACATCGGTGCCACCGGCAGCTTTCACCGCGGGAATTACCTGGGGCAGAAGGTCTCGCGGTACAGCGGCCTTCACCGCGTAGCCGCCATTACCGAAAAGCCTGGCGACGGTTGCCTGTCGCATTGACGGGAGCACGGCAACGACCGCGTCGAGACAGGCCGCGGACGCGTTCACTTCCAGCATCACGCGGCGCCGCGCCTCGAGCACCGAGTTGATCAGCAAGACGAGATCGTCGATGCAGCGGCGGCGCAGGGGGTCATCGAGCGCCGCGCGATGCGCGTACAATCGCGTGGAGGAGCGCATCAACACGTCGACGATCGCGAGACCGTTGGCCTCGAGGGTCGCGCCCGTCGCCGTGTTGTCGACGATGACGTCGGCATCCTCGGGGGGGAACACTTCAGTCGCCCCATAGGACCGCACGAACTCGGCGCAGAAGCCCTGCGCCCCGATCCAGCCGCGGGTGAGCCGCTCGTACTCGGAGGCCACGACCAAGCGGCGATCGAGCCGCGGCAGCCGGCCGTTCTCTAACAGCGCGACCGGAGCGGCAGCCACGAGCTGCACGGGATCGAGTCCCGTATCGAGCAGCTCGACGACATCGGCCTCGAGCTCGGCAACCCAATCCGCGCCGGCGAAGCCGGCATCGCGACTGCCGAGCGCGAGCATTTCCACGATGTTCTGGGGTTTCAGCAGCTTCGCTTCGGCACCGGGCAGTGAGACGTCGGGGCGGTAGCCACGCGCGCTGGGACGCACGCGAATGCCGGCGTCGGCGAGGAGTGTGAGGACGCCTTGCTCCATGCGACCCTTAGGCAGACCGAGACGAAATGGGATCATTACTCTGGCTCCGTTGTGGTGCCGAACCGGAGCCCCCCAGAGTGCGCGACGACGCCCCAAAAGCACGACGCCGGCCCTGGGGGGGGCCGGCGTCGGTGATGATCAAACTGCTATACGCCTCCGGCTATCCCCCGTGGACCGAGTGACCGTGGTGATGCCGGTGCGAAGACGTACGCGTCATGGAAAGGGATATACCCCGTCGGCGAAAAAGTGTCAATGCTTGGTGCTGTCCGCGATCTCACGGAGCGATGTCAGCTACCAGGCGATACCGTAGTCCTCCCCATGGTTCGACGATCCGCCCCAGAACGACCCGTGCTTCCAGTCGAAGAAAATCGCGTTGATCGGCCCAGACGTCCGGTCGTCGAATTCGAGCTTGTAGCCCATCGCACGGAGCTCATGGCGCGTCCACGCCGGCGTGTCATCGCGCAGCGTCAGGCGACCGGGCTCCGTCTTGTGATCGCCGAAGGAATTCCGCATCTGATAGCTCGTGATGTTCGCGGCCTCGACCGCCTGCTGCACATCCATGCCGAATTCCACGACGTTCAAGAAGAACTGCAGCAGATTCTGATCCTGCGTGTCGCCGCCCTGTACGGCGAACGCCAGGAACGGCTTCCCCTCTTTCAGCGCGAGACTCGGCGTGAGCGTGACGCGCGGCCGCTTGCCGGGCGCAATGACGTTGAAGGGATTGTCCGCGCTGTCGACGACGAACTGCTGCGCGCGCTGGCTCACCCCGATCCCGGTACGTCCGGCGATCACGGCGGGAATCCAGCCGCCCGATGGCGTCACCGACACGACCCAGCCTGACGAGTCGGCGGCCTCGATCGATGTGGTGCCGCGCCGGAACGCCTCATCGAACGCAGCGAGGGCGGCCTCATCGCCCGCGCCGCCCTGCGATGTCGTCGCGGGACGGGGCGACCACCGCTGCAGCAGCGGCAGATACGGATTGGTGCCGCCCTGGAAGGGATAGGGGTCACCCGGCTTGATGTCGGGATCGTTGCGATCGGGCTTGATCAGCTGGGCCCGCTGCTTCGCGTATTCCTTGGACAGCAGTCCCCTGATTGGCTCGTCCGGTGGAAATGCCGGGTCGCCGTAATAGAAATCTCGGTCCGCGAACGCCAGGTTCATCGTCTGATACAGCGTGTGGATGTAACGCGTGCTGTTGTAGCC
>DASZCG010000298.1:0-4927 GCA_035943355.1 Gemmatimonadales bacterium | reverse complement strand
CGAAAACCTAAAGGCTACTCGTAGAGTTTCGTCGCGTCGGCTTTCGCCAATTCGACGAGGAAGTCGGCGATCTTGCCGGTGACAGCCTCGACGTAGCGCTTGCCCTTCTCGGCGGTTGAGGCGGCCGGATTCCCCGAGCCGGTGTCGTCAGTGACCTGGCGCCACTGCCGTGGCGCCCAAGCCCAGCCTTCGCGAAACGCGGCGATTCTGAATTTCCGCGCCGCGCCGGGGCCGGCCTCCGACAGCGGCAGCATCTTGTCCGGCGCGAGGTGCTGCATCACGCTGGTCTCCATCTCGCCCGCGTGGTCGCCGAGATCCGTGAAGAATCCTTTGAGGTCGAGCACTTTGTACCAGTTGATGACGCAGAGAAACGTCGTGACCTGCGGCTGCAGTTCGCGAATCATCTGCCGGAAATCGTTCGCGCCATGCCCATTGAAGATCACGAGCTTCCCGATGCCCTGCTCCGCGAGCGACATGGCGACGTCGCGCAGCACGAGGAGCTGCGTGCTCGGATTCATGTTGATGCAGAGCGGGATGTCGAGCTGGCCCGTGTTCACGCCGAACGGCACGACCGGCAACACCACGACCTTCGCCCCGCGCTGCCACGCGCGCTCGGCGGCGCGCGCGGCGACTGCTTCGGCCTGGATGTTGTCCGTCGTGTAGGATAGGTGATAGTTGTGCGCTTCGGTCGCGCCCCACGGCAACAGCGCCACCTCGTAGCGCGTGTCGCGTACGGTCTTCCAGGTCAGCTCATTGAGGATGTACGGGCGGCTGGGAGAAGGCATTGCTCAGACAGCCGTGACCGGGACCCTGGTTTCGGCCTGCATCGCGAGCCGCGCGAACAGGGCGCACGACGTGCCGATGAGGAAGGCGTGCACGGCGATGCTCAAGAGCACCCACGTCAGATTTCTCGAGCCGGGATTGGCGGCCGAGAGCGGCACGACGATGTAATTCATGATGAAATAGAGCAGCACTCCATAGAGCGGGCCAAAAGTCCACGGTCGCTGCGCCAGCTCCGACCAGCGGCGCGCGAACAGATAATACGTCACGGCCATCGACGTCGCGATGCAGAAATGCAGCCCGAGGCCGAGCAGCGCGGTGGGCCATCCGCCAGTGGCGCTCGCATCGCCGAGCAGCCCCGAGGCCACGGACTGGAACACGCGTCTCGGCGGCACACCGCGCTTCAGATACCAGAACGTGGAAGCGTAGGTGATGTCAAACGTTCCGGCCACGAGGCCGCCGAGCAGGACGTAGGACCACGGTTTTTTCACTGGATGGCGCTCCATGGTAACACGCGACGGGTTCGACTGCTTTCGACGGCGATCAGCAACCCACGCATCACATCGAGCGACCACTCGGGGGAAACGGCGAGCTGCGCCTTGCCGAGCAGCGCGTCCCGCACGTTCTCATAATACCGCGCGAAGCTCGAGCGCAGCGTCGGCACTGTGCGCGTTGCGTCAGGCGTGATGAGCTTGCCATACAGCTCGGCCGGCTCGCTGTCCCAGTCGAGCTCGGCGGGCGTGCGGCCGGCGCGCAGCGCAGCCTCCTGCGGATCCATGCCGTACTTGACGAACGACCCCTTGGTGCCGTGCACGCTCCACGTCGGGCCGACGGGCTGCACCATGAGCGAGGAGCGTAAGCTCGCGCGCCGGCGCGGGTAGTAGAGCGTGACGTCAAAGGCGTCGTCCACGACGGCGTTGTCGCGCTCGCTCCGGATGTCGGCACCGATCGCCTCCGGAATGCCGAAGAGCAGCAGCGCTTGATCGAATAGATGCGGTCCGAGGTCGTACCACACGCCCGCTCCGGGCACCGCCTGTTCGCGCCATGCGCCGGGCCTGAGCTCGGGACGAAAGCGGTCGAAATGCGCCTCGTAGCTCACCACGCGGCCGACAGCACCCTCGCCCACCACCTGCTGTACCGTGGCGAAGTCACCGGTGTACCGCCGGTCCTGGTAGACCGTCACGATGCGCCGCTTGTCCTTCGCGATGCGCACCAACTCCTCGGCCTCGGCCAGCGTGACCGTGAAGGGCTTGTCCACGACGACATGATGGCCGGCGAGCAGGCACTGCTTCGCGATGGGATGGTGTGCGGTGTTCGGGGTTGTGACGACGATCAGGTCGAGCGGCTTCGTCAGCAGCTCAGCGACGCTCCCCACGAATTCGACATCGGCATACAGCGGATCCGGCGGACCGTGCCGCTGCACGATGGCCGCGAGCCGTAGGCCTTCGACCGCGCGGATGACGGGCGCGTGGAAGACCTTTCCTCCGAAGCCGAATCCGACCAGGCCGACGTTGAGGGGCAATGGATCAGTCGGGCCGAGGCGTCTTCCAGTCGCTCGTCATGATGAACAGCGGCGCGCCGTCGAACTGATAGATCGGGCGGAGCCGCTGGGTGTTGTAGTACTTGGAGACATCGACAACCTTCTTCTCGGTCGTCACGCTCTGGAGCGGCACGCTGTCATAGAATCCGCGATGAATGCTCACGAGGCGGCCGTACTGTTTCCGTCTGACCAGGTCCAGCGCGAGGTTCCCGAACGCCATCGGCACGATCGAATCGAGCGCGTCCGGATCGCCGGACCGCACCAGATAGCCGAGCCGCTGGTTCACCACGTCGATGCGCCGGCCGTTGTTGTACTTCGCCGACGATTCCTTGAGCGCCGCTCCGATGCGGTCTCCGATGCCGCCGAGCTTGCGGTGTCCAAACATGTCGGTCTCCTCACCCTCGAAGCTCATCCCCTCGTGCGAGGTGAGGCGCGCACCTTCGGAGATCAACACCACCGAGTAGCGGCTCGGATTCTTGTTGCGATCGACGGTCAACAGCTCGGCCAGGTGCTCGACTTCGACCGGGTACTCGGGAATCACGCAGCGGTCCGCCGCACCGGCCATCGTCGGCAGCAGCGCGGTGAAACCGGCGTAGCGGCCGAACACTTCGATGACCAGAAACCGCTCGTGCGACCCGGCCGACGTGCGCAGCCGGTGCGTCAGCTCGATCGTGCGCGTGACGCAGGTGCTGAAGCCAATGCAGTAGTCGGTTCCGTAGACGTCGTTGTCCATCGTCTTCGGGATCGCGACGACGTTCACGCCTTCATCGTGCAGCCGCTTGCCGTAGCTGAGGGTGTCATCGCCGCCAATCGGAACCAGGATGTCGACGCCGATGTGCTCAAGATTCTTGAGCACATCTTTCGTCGCATCGTTGACCTTTTCGGTATACGTGGCGGCGAGATGCGGCGGGACACGCTCCTGCGGCAAGTGGCTGGGGCGCGTGCGCGAGGTGTGCAGGAATGTGCCGCCCGTACGACCGGCACGGTTCACGATTGCCTCGGTGAGCGGCAGAACCTGCTCGCTGTTGTCGGCGCCCTTTTCGCGAGAATAATCCACCAGACCGCCCCAGCCGTGGCGAATGCCGATGACGTTGTAGCCGTCGCGCAGGGCGCGAATGGTGATGGCGCGAATCGCGGGATTGAGCCCCGGAACGTCGCCACCGCCTGTCAGGATACCGATTGTGCCTTTGCTCATGGGCCCCAAAAATAGCCGAATCAGAGTAGTATAGAAGACACCGGGAGCGACCTATGCCCATCACCTTTCGTCACGACGTCGATCAGGTCTTGAAAGAGGCCAAAACCCAGCAGCAACCGGTACTTCTGGACTTCAGCGCAGCACCGATGTGAAGCGGCTGCGCTCGGCTGGATGCCGAGGTGTGGCCGGATCCGCGCGTCACGCGCTTCGTCACCGAGAACTTCAGTCCGGCGCGGGTGCACGTGAAAGAAGACCCGGAGGCGTTCAAGCGCTACGGCGAGCGGTACAAAGCGCCCTGGACGCCGACGATTCTGCTGCTCGACGCGAACGGCGTCGAGCACTATCGCATTGAAGGGTTTCTCCCCGCCGAAGACCTGCTGGCCCAGCTGATGTTGGGACGCGCGCGCATCGCCTTCGACGAGCAGCAGTGGACGGAGGCCGAGCGCCGCTTTCGCGAGGTCGTCGAACGCTTTCCGAATAGCGACGCCGCCGCCGAAGCCCTGTACTGGGCGGGTGTCGCGCCGTACAAGGCGACCGGCAATCCCGCGTCGCTCAAAGCGACCGGCCAGGCGTTCAAAGAGCGGTATCAGGACACGCCGTGGGCCAAGAAGGCTTCAGTCTGGGCTTAAGCAGTTGCGGTGAGCCGCTACTTCGGGATATGTTCGGTCAGGATACTTCCGAGGTCGCATGCGCCGCATTCTGCTGGCCGATGCTGACGCGTTCTACGTCGCCGTCGCTCGCAGCGTCGATCCCGAGGGCGCGGGCAAGGCGACGCTCCTCATCGTGGGCGGCTCGCGCGACAGCCGCGGTGTGGTCTGCTCCGCTTCCTATGAGACCCGCAAGTTCGGCGTCCGCTCGGCCATGCCGATCGCGCGCGCCCTGCGGCTCTGCCCCAACGCGACGTGCGTCCCCGTTCCCTTCAAGGCCTGCATCAAGGAAAGCGCCGAGATTCGCGAGGCGCTGCTCGAGTTCGCGCCGATCGTTGAAGGCGCGAGCATCGATGAGTGGTATCTCGATCTGACGGGGACGGAGGGGGTCTATCATCACGAACCGCTCGAGACAACGGCGCAGCGCATCCGCGCCGGTGTGAAGGAAGCGACCGGCCTCACGCTCTCCATCGGTGGCGGCACGAACAAGTTGATCGCCAAGATGGCCGTCGATCGGGCCAAACCCAGCCGCGACGGCAACGGCGTGCTGATCATCGAGCCCGGAGCTGAGGAAGCGTTTCTGCGATCCTGCACGCTCGCCGACATCCCGCTGGTGGGCCCAAAGTTCCAGGCACGTCTCGCCGCGCATGGCCTGATCACCGTCGAAGATCTCTTAGCGCAGGATCTCGCATCGCTGCAGGCGTGGATGAGCAAGCGTGAGGCCGCGTGGCTCTGGAATCGGGTACACGGCGTCGACGCAGGGGA
>DASZCG010000297.1:0-14056 GCA_035943355.1 Gemmatimonadales bacterium | reverse complement strand
CGGCATAGACGGTGACGACCGCGGCGGAGAGAAACGCCGCGACGAGCACCGCCAGCCACACCGACGTCTCGCCATGCTGGTAGATGAACACCGAGCCGCGCACCAGCACCGCGAACGGTAGCGCGATGATCAGCGCGATCTTGAGCAGGGTGCTCAACACAGCGCCGGCGAGGGCGCGCCACTCGGCGGCGTTCGAGGGTGCCGCCTTGCGCAACTTCTGGCGCCATTTGCGCTTCCACTCGCGCTGCGCTTCGCGCTTGAGGCGCTCGAGCTTGACGGTGATCGCGTCCATTGCGTCCAATCTACGGATGAGGGCTGTGCAAGGAGTCACACAAATCACGTCTCACAAGCATCCCCTACCGGAGCCAGAACGTGAAAACCCTCGCACTCGTAGTCATCGTCGTCATGCTGGTCGCTTGCCAGGAAAAACCGACGGCCCGCGCGTACAGCTCTTCCGACTCGGTCAGTGCGGCCCAACGGCTTGCGAGGCGGCGCATCGGCTACGATGCCTTCGGGAATCCGACCACCACGCGCCTGTCGGAAGTCGCCGTGACCGCCGTCGAGGCGCCGCTGCCGTTTATCGCGCCGGACGCCACGGCCAACATGCTGATTCGGACGGCAACGGCATCGATCGAGGTGGACTCGCTCGAGGTCGCCATCGAGCACACCAAGCAGCTGGCCGCGCGCGTGGGCGGCTTCGTCGCAAACTCGAGCGTGGAGGCGGGCAAGAATCGCGTGCGAAGCGCAACGCTGGAAGTGAAGCTCCCGGCGCAGCGGTTCGAGGAAGGGCTGGCGGGGCTCAAGCCCATTGGGAAGCTCGAGTCGGTCAACGTCGCAGCCGAGGACGTCGGGGAGGAATTCGTGGACGTCACAGCCCGCATGGAGAACGCGCGACGCCTCGAGCGGCGGCTGATCGAGCTGCTCGCCAATCGCACCGGCAAGCTGAAGGACGTGTTGGCGGTGGAGGAGTCGCTCGCCCGCGTCCGCGAGGAGATAGAGCGCCACGAGGGCCGGATCCGCTACCTGAACGCCCACACCGCGATGAGCACGTTGAGCGTCACCGTCCACGAGCCATTCCCCATCGTCGGCACCGCCGGCAAGAGCGTGATGGGCGAGGCGTTCACACAGGCGTGGCGCAATTTCGTCGTTCTCTTGGCGTTTGTCGTGCAATCGCTCGGCGTGGTTCTCCCCCTGGCGGTCGTGGCAATCGCCGCTTGGATGCTGACCAAACGCGTGCGACTCGCGAAACAACGCGCTGCCTGACTGGCGCGTAAATTGCGAACCAGGCGGTGCGTAACGCTGGCCGCTGGTTGCCAGCGGGCGATATTCAGGCGAGGCTTGAGGGGATCCTCGAGGAGGAAGCCATGCCTGACTCTATCCGCAAGATCGACTACTACTACGTCACCGCGTCGGACAAGCCTGGGGAAGGAGCGCGCATCTTCGATGCGCTGCGCGCCGCCGGCGTGAACCTGCTGGCGGTCCACGCCTTCCCCAGTGCGCGCAAGTCCCAGATCGACCTGGTGCCCTCCGATGCGGTGGCATTTCTCTCCGCCGCCAAAAACGCGGGGCTCAAGCTATCGAAGCCCAAGACGATGTTCCTGATCGAGGGAGACGACCGCGTCGGCGCCCTCGCACCGGCGTTGACGCGGCTCGGCGCCGCCGGCATCAATGTCACGGCATTGAGCGCAGTCCGGACCGGTGGTGGCCGGTATGGCGCGCTGCTGTGGGTTAAGGCCAAGGACGTACGGAAGGCCGCCGAAACTCTGGGCGTCTGACGGCATATCAACGAGCGACCCTTACTGAAAGGATTACGTCATGGCGTCACGCGCGGAGCGCTACAAGAAGGCGGCGGTAAAGGCCGCGAAGAAGGCGCGCATGTGGGCGGTGGCCGCCGCTCGTGAGGCTGACCGGCTGCTGGCCGAGGCACAGAAACGTGTCGAGACACAACAACGCCGGATGCGGGTCAAGGCGGCGCTGCGCCGTACCGGAAAGGTGCTCCGGGCGGCCGGGCGCGCGGCGATCGTGGCAGGCGTCGCGGCCGGCATCGCCGCTGCGCGGGCGGACAGGCGCGCGCGGAAGGCGGGCAAGAAGGCTCGGCCCTAGGCCGAGGCGTCCGCTCCGGCCAGTTTGAGCAGCCGCTTCCACTGCGGCGCGGTCACAGGGCTCACCGACAACCGTCCCTGCCGCACAATCGGGAGGTCCGCGAACGCTTTGTCCGCTTTGATCTGGGCGAGCGTCACGGATTGCGGCAGACGACGGTGCGCTCTCAGATCGATGACAGTGAGCTTCGGGTCGTTCTCCTTCGGATCAGTGTACGGTGCGGACACGACCGTCGCCCATCCGACGACGGCCTTCTCGTCCCCCGTGTGGTACACGAACACCTGATCGCCGGGGTGCATCGCGCGAAGATTTCTCAGCGCAACCGGATTGTGGACTCCATCCCAGACGGCCGTCTTTTCACGCTCGAGATCGTCGTAGCTGTAGGTACTCGGTTCAGTCTTGACCAGCCAGTAGTCAGGCATCGTCCCCCCGCATCGCCCATTGCCGCACAGTGTCCGCCAGCTCGTTCATGACGTCAGACTCGGTCTTCCCCGTGCGCTTCGGAACCTTGAATGAGTGGTCGCCTTCTTCAATGAGATGCAGCGTCGCGCGACGGCCCAGCCGGCCCACCACCTCGCGGAGCAAGTCGAGCTGCGCGAACTCGTCGCGCGTCCCCTGCAGGAATAGCATCGGCACGTCAACGGACGTTAAATGGTCGGCCCGAGTCGTGCTGGGCCTCCCTGGCGCATGAAGGGGAAAGCCGAAGAAGATGAGGCCCCGCACGCCGGGCATGGGCTGCGCCGCCTGCGCCTGCGATGTCATGCGTCCGCCGAACGACTTCCCGCCCGCGAAAATCGGCAGCCCCGAATGCTGTCGCGCTGCCTCGGCCACGGCCTTCCGCACTGCGGCTTCGGCTACGGAGGGCGGATCGGGCCGGCTCTTTTTCGCTTGCATGTAGGGGAACTCGTAGCGATGCGTCGCGATTCCCCGCGCCGCGAGCGCCTCCGCCGCGCGCTCCATGAACGGATGGTTCATGCCCGCCCCCGCGCCGTGCGCGAACACATAGACGTACTGAGCCTCAGTCTTCGCCAATGAGCTGATTCAGGCGTTCCAACACGCCCATGAGTTTGGGCTTTTGCTCGAGCACCTTGACGACCGGATCGTGGCTCAGCTTCTGCATCCGCTTCAGCGCGTTCTTGATCGTCCAATTGCTGTTGTGGAGCTTGCTGTTGACCTCGTCCCAGTCGATCGGCATCGACACCGGGGCGCCGGGCGATGGGCGCACGCTGTACGCCGCGACCATCAGCTGGCCGGCGCGATTCTGGAACGCGTCCACGTAGACCTTCCCCTCGCGCTTGCTGATCGTGCGCTGCGTCGTGGCGATATCGGGATGGCGGTCGGTTACCAGGCGCGCGAACAGCATCGCGAACTGCAGGCACTGCTGATACGTCATCTGCCGGCCGAGCGGCAGCATGATGTGCAGCCCCGATTTGCCCGTCGTCTTGACGAAAGCCGGCATCTCGACCTGCTCGCACAGCTTCCGCATCGTCTTCGCGAGCGTGATGACGTGCTCGAACGGCGCATCCTTGGGATCGAGGTCGATGAGGCACCAGTCGGGCTTCGTGAGATCGTCGATCCGGCTCATCCACATGTGCAGCGGGATCGTGCCGAGGTTCACGAGGTAGACGAGTGACTCGACGTCGTTGCACACAAAGTACGAGATGTCGCGCTGGGTGTCCTCACTCCAGATCGGAATCGTCTGAATCCAGTCCGGCACGAACCCGGGCGCGTCCTTCTGGTAGAACGATTTGCCGTTGATGCCGTCGGGGTAGCGCGTCAGGACGACTGGTCGGTCCTTGAGATACGGCAGCAACCACGGCGCCATCGATCTGTAATACTCGATCAGGTCGCCCTTGGTGTACTTCTCTTCGGGCCAGAAGATCTTGTCGAGGTTCGAGAACTTGACCTCGCGAGGGAGCACGGAGCGAGGAGCAGGGAGCACATTGCTCTTTTCGCCTTCTGCTCCGTGCTCCGTGCTCCGTGATCCCGGCATCACCACATCCTCCGGCTTCTTATCGTCCCGAAACCTCAAGAACACCGATTGCCTCAGGAGCCCGTCTTTCGTCATCTCCTTGTACCTGACGTCGCAGATTAGCTTCGGCTCGACCCAGCTGTGATCGGGTCCCTTGGGCAGCTGCCCGCCTTTGGGCGGCTCGCATGCCGGCGTTTTGCGCACGAGCAGGGCGAGTTGGGCACCGATTTCATCCAGCTGCGAGCCACTGAATCCCGACCCGGCTCGGCCGCAGTAGATGAGCGTGCCATCCTGGTACGCGCCGACGTGCAGCGATCCGAAACCGCCGCGCCCGCCCTTGCCCTTCGTGAACCCGACGACGACGAAGTCATCGATCCGGTCGGCGCGGATCTTCAGCCAGTCGCCGGAGCGCCCGTTGCGGTAGGGACTGTCGGCCTTCTTGGCCATGATGCCTTCGAGGCCCAGCCGCATCACCTGCTCGTACAACGCCTCGCCCGTCTTCTCAAAGTGCTGGGAGTAACGCAGCGGCCCGGTCTGCGGCAGGATCTTCTGCAGAATCGCCTTGCGCGCGACGAGCGGAAGTTTGCGTAAATCGTAGCCGCCGAAGGCGAGCAGATCGAAGACATAGAGCGTCGCGGGCGTTTCGATCGCCGCGCGCCGCGCCTCGCGCGCGCCGACCCGGCCCCTAGCCTGGAGCAAGTTGAAGCTCGGCTTCCCCGCCTCGTTGAGCACGACCAGCTCGCCGTCCAGAATCACGCCCTCGAACGGAATCGCCTTCACCGCCCGCGCGATTTCCGGAAACGACTCCGTGTAGTCGAGCCCCTTGCGCGAGTATAGCATCGCCTCGCCGTCCTGGCACGCAGCGCGCATGCGGTAGCCGTCGAGCTTCACCTCGAAGATCCAGCCGTCCCTGGTGAACGGATCTTCGCGTGTCTCCGCCAGCATCAGCTCGGTGTCTTCGACCCGCAGCGCGCGCTTGGGCGCGCCCAGCTTCGCCAGCTCCTGCTTGATCGGCTCGGCGCGCGCCTTCGCGTTGCGCAGCTCGTCGTTCGTGAGACCGGAGAGGACCGACTCGTTCGTGTACGGCTCGGTCGAGACGTACTCGTCACGCTCCTTGATGAGGAGCCATTCCTTCTCGGTCTTCTTGAGCTTGATGAGCGTCCAGCGGCCGTGGAGTTTGTAGCCCTTCAGATTGAAGAGCAGCTTGCCTTTTTCGAGTCCCTCGTGCGGCTCCTCGAGCGGTTCCCAGACGCCGCGGTCCCAGACCACGACCGTCCCCGCGCCGTAGTTGCCTTCCGGAATGATTCCCTCGAAGTCCCCGTACTCGAGCGGGTGATCCTCGACCTTCACGGCCAGCCGCTTGTCGGCCGTGTTGGCGGACGGGCCCTTGGGCACCGCCCACGACCGGAGGACGCCGTCCATTTCGAGCCGCAGGTCCCAATGCAGGCGGGTCGCGTCGTGCATGTGCACGATCATCAGCCCGCCCTGCTTCGCAGCCGGTTTCGGAACCAACCCGCCGGGCTCGGGAGTCTGATCGAAGGCGCGCTTCGCACGGTATGTGCTGAGCGCATCGCCCTGCTCCTGCGGGGGCTTCCGACGTGCAGGCATGAGCGCGTATCATACCCCCATATGGCTGCCCATTCCATCGGTTCCGCCACGGTCTCGTTCGGCCTCGTGTCCGTGCCCGTGCAGCTGTTCGCTGCCGGCGAGTCGAAGGCCGCGATCTCGTTCAACATGCTCCACAAGAAAGATGGCTCGCGCCTGAAACAGCAGTATGTCTGCGTGAAAGACGGCGAAAAAGTCGAGCGCAGCGACATGATCAAGGGCTACGAGTTCCAGAAGGGGCAGTACGTCACGTTCACGCCAGAAGAGCTGAAGGCGCTCGAGGAGCGCGGAACGGGCGCCGTCGAGATCCGGGAATTCCTCCCCGCCGAGCAGGTGGATCGCATCTACCTCGACCGCACGTATTTCCTCGGTCCCGACAAAGGCGGCGAGCGCGCCTACAAGCTGCTGGCCGAAGCGCTGGAGCAGACCAAGCGGGTCGCGATCGGCCAGTACGCCGCGCGCGGCAAACAGTACCTGATCATGGTCCGGCCGCTGAAGGGCGGACTCGTGATGGAACAGCTGCGCTACGCCGACGAGATCCGCGACATCGCCGAAGTGCCGATCCCCAAGGTCGAGGTCAAGAAGCCCGAGCTCGACCTCGCGATCAAACTCATCGACCAGGCGGCCATTGAAGCGTTCGACGCCAAGAAGTACAAGGACAACGTGCGCGAGCGGATGATGGAACAGATCGAGCGCAAGGTGGAAGGCAAGCAGATCACGGAGGAGCCGGAGGAGGCACCGAAGACCAAGGTGCTCGACCTGATGCAGGCGCTGAAGCAAAGCCTCGAGTCAGCGCCGGCGGAGGAGAAAGAGAAACCCGCCAAGCGGCGGAAAGTCGCGGGCAAGCGCTAAAGCATTGGCATCATCGTCACGCACGCTCTCTCGACAAGTTTCGGGAAGGGCACCGGCTTCACGCTGGGGCTGATCTTTCTCGGATTCATTTTTTATCCGATTCTGGCCTGGGGGGATGCGCAGTATCTGGGCCCAACTGCAGGAACTCCCGTGCCAGCTTAGGTCCCATTCCTTTCTCCTCGTGCTTGAAGAAGACATACGCATCGGTCCAGGCGCTCCCCAGCGCCTGGATTGTGTTCACCCAGTCCTCCAGCACGGCCTGCGTATAGCCCTCGTCCCGTAGCCGCACGTACCCAAAGTCGGCGGTCGCGACCACCGGCGTCGTCCCGGCCTCCGTATCGGCGATGCACAATGCAGTGTTCGTGCTCCGCAGCAACTCATAGACGTCGTCTGACCACCACGATGCGTGACGGAACTCACAGGCGGCGCGGACATCCGGTGGAAATTGGGTGAGTAGATCACCGAGCCTTGCAAGGTCTTTCTTGAAATTGGGGGGTAATTGGAACAGCACCGGACCGAGCTTGGCATTAAGCTTGCGAACTGTCTCGAGGAAGACGCGCAGGAGTTCATCGACGTTCCGCAGGCGTGCGATATGGGTGATTCTTTGGGGCGCCTTCAGAACGAACGTGAATGACGCCGGGGTCGCCGCGTCCCAGCCGGCGACCGCTTTGGCGCTGGGCATGCGATAAAACGTGTAATTGATCTCCACCGTGCCCAATTGTTGGGCGTAGAACTCGAGCCACTTGGCGCTCGGGAGCTTGGGCGGATAGAAGCTTCCCCGCCATTCGGGGAAATTGTAACCGGACGTACCGACGTGCAGCCGCACCATCGCGGCAAAAGCTAGTCTCACCATACAGGATGGGGGAGTCGTCGCATGAGGAACCTGAAGCTCTCACTCGCCGCGCTCGTCTTTGTGCTCGCCGCCTGCGGCACGTCGGCGGAGACCGAGCGGAAACTGGCCGACCTGGAGCAGGTCAATGCGCAGAAAGACAGCCTGATGCAGGAAGTGGCCATCAGCTCGCGGCTCATTAGCGACGTCAACGTCGAGCTCGCCAAGGTGAAGGTTCGCAACAACCGCTTGCGCGTCTCGAGCGAGAGCCCGATCACCGCGCAAAACGACACGCTGATCGCCAAGCTGCGCTACGTCGTGGCGCGCGTACAGGAAACCGAGAACGCGCTCGGTCAGAGCCGCGAGCGGATCAAGAACCTCACATCGCTGTCCGACAGCCTGCGCGCGGCCTACGATTCGACCGTGGGCAACCTCCAGTCGGTCATCGCGTCGCAGAAGACCACGATCGACCTGTTGACCGATCAGGTGAGCACGCTGACCGCGGAAAACGTCGCGCTGCGTGACAGCCTGTCGACCGGCTACTACATCGTCGGCACGCGCGATGAGCTCAAGAAGAAGGGCATCCTCACTGAGCAGGGCGGCGGCCGCGTGCTGTTCGTCCTGTGGCGTACGGGGAAGACGCTGCAGCCGGCGCGTAACCTCGATCCCAGCCTCTTCACGGCGATCGACACGCGCCAGGTGACGCAGATCCCGCTCCCCGTGGCGCGAGGGGACTACCAGGTCGCGTCGCTCCAGGATCTCGATTTCATCGCCGAAGAGCGCGACCACGGGAAGTACCACGGCACGCCGACGTTGACGATTACGTCGCCGGTCGACTTTTGGCGGAACTCGAAGTTCCTCATCATCATCAAGGAGGGGTCTTCGAGTCAGGTCGCTAATCGGCAGCCCCAGACGACATCGGATTCCCAAGTCACAAGTCGCTAGAGAAGTGGCGGACGCCACGTCGCCAGCGGCTGCCGGCTGGGAGCGCGAGAGGCCAGGAAACCATTCCTGGCCTCTTGTACGTTCAGCGTGGAGCCACTTCGCAAGGGCCTTATACGCCTCTACCTTGGAGCCATGGGTAACCGCTGCGGCTGGTCGACCTCCAACGAGCAGATGATTGCCTACCACGACACCGAGTGGGGCGTTCCGGTCCACAATGAGGCGCAACTGTTCGGCAAGCTCGTCCTCGATGGATTTCAGGCGGGCTTGTCCTGGGCCATCATCCTGCGCAAACGCGACGCCTTCTTGCAGGCATTCGACGGCTTCAACCCCGACAAGATGGCGCGCTACGATGCCAAGCGGATCGCCAAGATCCTCAAGGATCCGGGAATCGTGCGCAACAAGCAGAAGGTGAAGTCAGCGGTCGGCAACGCCCGCGCGTTCCTCAAGATGCACGACGCGGGGGAATCGTTCGATCAATTTCTCTGGCAGTTCGTCGGCGGACGGCCGAAAGTGAACGCCTGGAGAACACTCAAGCGCCTTCCCGCCGAGACCAAAGAGTCGATCGCGATGAGCAAGGCGCTGGTCGAGCGAGGCTTCCGTTTTGTGGGGCCGACGATCGTCTACGCGTTCATGCAGGCCGTGGGAATGGTCAACGACCACCTGGTGACCTGCTACCGCTACGCCGAGCTTACTTCGCCCGCTCCAGATACTCGCCGGAGCGCGGGTCCACGCGCACCTTCTCACCCGGCGCGATAAACTCCGGAACCTGCACGGTCACACCGTTCGACAGCTTCGCTGGCTTGGTGCTTGACGTCTTGGTCGCGGTTTTCATGATCGGCGCGGTGTCGACGACCTTCAGCTCGATCACCGGCGGCAGCTCGATCGCGATCGGGCGGCCCTCGAGCCACTCGACCTGCACGACCATCTCCGGCTGCAACCACGGTGCGTCGTCGCCGACGGCGCGTTCATCGAGCGTGTACTGCTCGTAGTTCTGCTGATCCATCACGTGCACGCCGCCCTGATCCTGATACAGCACCTGCATCTCTTTCGTGTCGAGACGGGCTTCCTGGAGAAAGTCGGTGGCGGCAAGCCGTTGATCGAACGTGTTACCCGAAACAAGATTGCGGAACCGCACCTGCACGAACGCCCGCAGGTTGCCGGGAGTGCGGTGCGTGAAGTCCATGACGCGGCAGGGCTGGCCGTCGATCATGAGGACGTGACCTTTGCGAATGTCTGTGGCTTTCATCGGAGCGGGAACTTAAACCCGCAGCCTTAGCACTCCAAGGGGGAGAGTGCTATCTGCTCGCCCCACCGCATGGCATCTACTAGCGTGAGCAACCTCACAACCTTGTGTTGTGTCACAATGCAGCTTTCCGCAGCAGAGTGTCCCAAGTAGGAGAACGGTTTCTGACGTAAGGCTTTGCGAACCAGTCAGATAGATGACCGGCACCATCTTTGCCTCTCTGCATGACCGTAAGGGAGGGAAACATGATCAGGCCTATCATCCACCGGCAGCTGACCCGCGGCGACCTCGCCTGCCTCGTCGACGAGATCGCGCGCGTGGATGTCACCGAAGGCCGGGAAGCCGATCAGGCGCTGCAGGCAGGCGCCGTCGACACCGTCCTCGATTCTCCCGCGGCGCTCGAAGCCGTGCTGGGACGCGGTGGCGCACCCGCCGCACTGCCGCTCACGCTCCTCTGGTACATCCCTGTCCGCGCGCAGCTCCGCGGGCGCGGCGTGACTGATATTCTGCTCGCGGACTACGCCGCCACTCTGCCGGTCGTCTTCGCAACGACGCATTCGCAGCGCTCGATCGCCCAGGGCGAAAGCGGCATGTCGGAATGGTGGCGCTACGTCGCCGCGCTGCCGCAAGGAACCGTGGCGCAGGCGGAGGCCGCTGCCGATTCCGCGGCGCTGGCACTGTGGTGGGCCGGCTGCTTCCCCGAATGGGTCGAGCGCGGCGGCTCGGGACACGGCATGGTGCACGCCTACGTCACGTTCGCCGGCCGCATGTTCGCGCTCGCCGCCGACCTGCTCGAAGTCTCGGCCCCCGAAGAAGCGTCGCTGTGCACCCGCGCCGCCGAGGCCCGGACCGAGCTGCATGCCGCGCTCATCGAGGCGCGCGCCGATTATATCGGTGAAGACACCCACAGCAGCGAAAGCCGCCTCAACCGATTCTTGAAGCGGCTCTCGGCAGACAACTAGGTAAGGGCGCAGCATGCTGCGCCCCTACTTCATCACCACTTCGTAATCTCCTCCTGAAACTGCTTCGACCGCTCCGTCAGATCGATAGCCGTGACTGAGGGATCCTGCTTGACTTGCTGCACGCGCCGCAGGCTCGACACCGCCTTGCCGTACGTCCCTTCGATCGCCAACGCCGCACGATACTGCGTGATCGCATCGGCGATCCGGCCCGTGTTCTCCAGCGCCATGCCGAGGTTGTTGTAGAAGGTCGCGACCTTGTCGTTCAGCTCGACCGCGCGCGCCAGCGGGCCGATCGCGTCCTCGAACCGCCCGAGGCGAATGTAGAGCGCGCCGAGGTTGTTCAGCGCCCACACATCACCGCTGTCCTTTACGATGGCATGCTGATAGGCGACGATCGCGTCATCGGTCTTGTCCAGCGCCTCGAATGCGCGGCCCCGCAGGCGCAGCGGCTCGCTCGAGACTGAATCGATGGCGATGGCCGCTTCGATGTGCGTCAGCGCGCTATCCGGCTGCCCCTCCTCGAGCAGGACGCGGCTCAGGTTGAGATGGCTCTTCACGTGCGTCGAATCGAGGCTGAGGGCCTGCACGAACGCGCTTTCCGCCTGCGCGCGATCACCCGACTTCCAGGCAGAGAGACCCAACATGTAGAAGCCCCACGGATTGCGGGAACGATTCTCGGTGTAGGCCTTGAACAAGGTGGTCGCATCGTCGTAACGGCGGTCGCGATACGCGGAATCCGCCATCTCGAAGGTCACCGGCCCGCTGATGACGAGCGACGGCTTTTCGCTGGCCACAGTACCTACCGGCGTGACTGACGAGGACGACGACGTGACCGGCTCGCTGGCGCGGGCCTGGTCGGGGTTGCGATCACCGCACGCGGCAAATACGTACGCGGCGGTCACCATGCACACGATTGCGGCCATCAGAATGACCGGGAATCGGAACGAACGGTTGGAACGATCCAGCTCGAATTGATACGACATGGCTCCTCCGGGAGCGGGGTTCGCCCCACGGAAAAGCAAAGACGGTACCGGCTAGCAGCTACCGGCTATCGGGTGATTGTGGAACGATTTACGGATTTGCTGCGGCACCGACGTGTCTTGACTCACACACTCTGAGGCTCCCTCACGTGTCCCGCTGAACACCCAACCGGCGCATGATTTTCAGCAGACTGGCGTGATCGGCGAGCCCCAGCTCCTTCGCGGTCTTGGTGATTTGCCAGTCATTGCGCTCTAATGCCTGCACGATGATCTGGCGCTCAGCTTCCTGCTTCTGTTCCTCAAAGGTGCGTGGCGCGTCGTGCGTGGTGCGGCGGACTGCCTTGCTGCCATCGCGGATCTCCGCTGGCACAGCCGCCTTGCTGAGCTCGTCGCCGTCGGTCCCGATAATCATGCGTTCGACAACGTTGCGCAGCTCGCGGATGTTGTTGCGCCGCCAGTCGTACGCCATGAGGGCCTCTACCGCATCGGGCGCGACGGTCTTGGGGCGCATGCCGAATCGCTCGCACATCGAGGCGACGAGGTGTTCCACCAGCGCCGGCACGTCCGACAGACGGTCCCGCAGCGGCGGGACGCGCAGCACGTGCACGTTGAGCCGATAGAACAGATCCTCACGGAAGTGCCCGTCGGCCACCTCCTTCTCGAGATCGCGATGCGTCGCGGCCACAACGCGCGTGTTGACGTCGATCGTCTTGTTCCCGCCCAGGCGCGTGACTTTCCGCTCCTCGAGTACGCGCAGCAACTTGGCCTGGGCGGCGGCGGGCAGATCGCCGATCTCGTCCAGGAATAGCGTGCCGCCGCTCGCCGCCTCGAACGCGCCCTTGCGCGTCGCGTTTGCCCCGGTGAAGGCCCCTCGCTCATGGCCGAACAACTCGCTTTCGACCAGTTCGTGCGGCAGCGCGGCACTGTTGATGGCGACGAACGGTCCCTTGGGGTTGGCACCCAGGCGGTGCAGCTCGCGCGCGACCAGCTCCTTCCCCGTGCCGCTCTCTCCCACGATCAGCACGGGGCTCGGCACCGGCGCGATCCGCACGATCCCTTCCTTGAGCTTGGCGAGCGCGGGACTCGTCCCCACGAGCGGCGACTCGAGTCCAAATCCGCGACGCAGCAGTGTCACCTGCTCCGTCAGACGCCGCCGCTCGATAGCGTTCTCCACTTCCTGCGCGATGCGCTCCATCGGCTCGGCCTTGTCGATGAAGCTGTAGGCGCCTAGGCGGAGCGCCTGCGCGCAGCGGTCGAAGTCACCGGTGCCCGTGTAGACGATGATCGGCACGCGCAGGCCAAGCCGCTCGACCGAGCGCAACACCTCGAAGCCGTCCATCCCGGGCATCTCGAGATCGAGTATGACGCAGTCGACGGCGTCGCGCGTGAGACTCTCCAGCGCGGTCCGCCCGCTTTTCGCAATGAGGGTGTCGTAGCCGCGCAGACGCTTCAGGTCATACGCGTACTGCTCGGCCATCGCAGGAACATCGTCGACGATCAAGACAAGGGTCATTGCGCGGGAATCTCTACGATGAAGGTTGAGCCCTTCCCTGGCTCGGTCTCGACCTTCAGCGTGCCGCTCGAGTCGAGCACCAACCTGCGCACAATCGATAAGCCCAGCCCCGTCCCGCCTTGCTTGGTCGTATAAAAGTCGCCAAAGGCGCGGTCGAGCTCGGCTTTGCTCATGCCGCGCCCCGAGTCACTCACGGCAATGCGGACCACACCGTTCCCGCGTTCGGTAGCGACCGTGACCGCTCCGTTCTTTCCTTCGAGACTATCAACCGCGTTGCTCACCAGGTTTTCGATGACCCGCCGGAGCACCAGGGCATCGGCGGAGACCGCCGGCAGCTCTTCGGCGAGCCGGACTTTGACGCCTGGAGAGCCCGCGATCGTATCGCGGACGACGGCGTTGACGTCGGTTGTCGTGCGCTCCGCCTGGGGGGCGGGAGACAACTTGGCATAGTTTGCCGCGAGCGTCTCGAGATAGGCAATGCTCGATTCGACGGTTCCCTGTCGCTCGGTGAATACCTGCGGCAATTCACCGGGTTTGTCGCGCGCCACCTGAGTGAGATGGCGAAACACGTTGCGCAGCGGGGCGAGGCCGTTCTTCACGTCGTGATTCACCTGCCGCGCAAGGTCACCGATCGCGACGCGTCGCTCCATTTCACGCATGCCGGCCTCAATGGGTGTGCTGATGCGCGTCGAGAGCCAGCCGGCCAGCAGCAGCGCGGCCAGGGCCGCAACCAGCACGGCGACCGCGAACCAGAGGTTCACATTGCGCTGCAGCGCCGTGAGCAGCACGGACGAGCGCACGACGACGATGTGTGCCTGCTCTACTGTTCCCGGGCCATCGGCCGCATCTACGTACGGTAGTGTCAACTCGCCCACGACCATTTTCCCCGAATCGGCGGCAGTGGAATCGCGAGGCAGCCGCAGGGCAACGCCCAGCTCGGGGTCACGAGCGAGGCGTTGGAGAAACGAGGAATCGATTGCGACGCCCCCCACCAGCCGAAACGGCTTGCGCGCGATGCGCACGGTGTCGCTGGTGACGAGCACCAAGAATGACCC
>DASZCG010000296.1:0-2226 GCA_035943355.1 Gemmatimonadales bacterium | reverse complement strand
GGATTCGGTGGTTCGCGCTGCACCGTTCCGGATGGCGGGATTCGAGATAGAGCGGGAGCTGGCGCAGCAGCAGCAGGCAGCGGCCGGCGCGAGCGATGTGTTCTCGCAAATGACCGAAGCCAAGCTCGACACGCTGTTCGCGCCGTTGTTCTACCTGGCGCCGGTGAGCGAGCTGAACGTATACCGCGGTTTGTCGCTCGAGGGGAAACGCCGCTTCCTGCGGAACTTCTGGCGGGAGCGCGACCCCACGCCGGGGACGCCGGACAACGAGTTGCAGCAGGGCTTCTATCAGCGGCTCGCGGAGGCCAACCGGCGGTTTCGCGAAGGTGGGGCGGCGGAAATTCCGGGATGGCGCACGGACCGGGGAAAGATCTTCATCCTGCACGGCGAGCCGGACGAGATCATGCGACGCCCGCAGAACGGGAACAGCAATCCGTGGGAAGCCTGGAAGTACACGCAGGCACGGGCGCTCAAGTATGTGTTTTACGATCAGACGCGCCTGGGAAATTACCAGTTGGTCTACACGGACGACCGCAAAGAGAAGGGGATGCCGGGGTGGGAGCGGTTGGTCGGTCAGGACGCAGTGGACGAGATCGCCAGGTTCTAACGGAATGGACCATCACTCTGTCGGGAGACCGTATATGAAGCGATTGGATTTTCGTTCGGTGGTCGTGGTGCTCCTGGCGGCCGCCGCGGGGTGTAAGGGCGACCCCACGGCTGACCTCCGCACGGGCGTCAGCTCGCTGAGCTTGAACCCGGACCTCATGTATATCGATCAGGGATCGTCGAAGGCACTCGAGGTCGTGCCGCGGGATCAGCAATTGAACCCGATCGCCAGCGAGGTGACGGTGACCTCAGCCGACCCGGCGATCGTCACCGTGGCGATCGACAGCGCGGTCCCCTCGGCTGATGGCGCGCACTTCGACTATATCGTGACCGCCGTCGGACCCGGACAAACAAAGGTGATCGCGTCAACCGCCGGCGTGAGCGATTCGCTGACCGTCACGGTGCTTCCGACTGCCTTCGGTGGCGCGCTTTCGAGCACCACGCCCAAGGGCGGGGACACGCTGAAAATCGCTTCGACGGCACTGCTCAAGTTCTATACTCCGTTAGTTGGCGTCAAATTCGGGGCTGCTGATACCGGTGTCATCCTCAGCAAGACGACTGACACCATCAAGGTGCTGGTGCCGTTTGGTGCAGCCGGACCCACGACGATCTCAGGCATCGCCGTCACGTATGTACCTGGGCTCGTGGGGGCGCTGCCAACAGCGCAGCCGGTTGTTCAGACGGGGAGCGTCTGGGCCGGTGACACGAGCTTCGCCACTGCGCCAACGATCCCGCTTCCCACCGTCACAAATCAGAGTTTCCGTTACATCACGCCGTTGCCCTCGGTTCTGAACGACGCGCTTTGCGCTGAGGGCACCGCGTCAGGGGCGACAGGGAAGTGCACGATGTACAAGTACACGGCGAACGGCACCGATTCGCTGACGTTCTCAGTGAACTGGACGCCGGCGACCGTGGGCGCGACTGATGAGTTCGATATCGACATTTATAGCTGCGACAACACCGGGACCGCGGGGTGTTTCGAGGAGGGAGGCGGAGGTGCGACGGCAGTCACGCCGCAATTTTTCACGTTCAAACCCACCGCTGGTGTCTACTACTTGGTGATCGAGCAGTACACCGGGAGCGAAAAGCCGAACATGTTCGTCACGATTACCAAGAGGAACTGATTTCGTTTCAGCGTCTTCCGAGCCCCGGGGGAACCAACCCCGGGGCTCGGTGTTTTGATGCCGGTGAAAGTCCGGTGGCTCGCACTCGCGTTCGTTCCCGCCGTGCTCGGTGCGCAGCAAGACACGACGTTCTCTACCGCCAGTGAACCAAAACTCGACAGCCTGTACGGCCCGCTGGTCTATCTGATGAAAGCGGACGAACGCGGCCGTTACGGCAGTTTCACTGTGGAAGGGAAGCGGTCGTTCTTGCGCCAGTTCTGGAAGCGGCGCGACCCGACGCCCGACACACCCCGCAACGAGGCGATGGAGAGCTTCTATGCACGCGTGACAACCGTGAATCGCATGTTCCGCGAAGGCGGGGCAGCCGAGATCCCCGGCTGGCGCACCGATCGCGGCCGGATTTATCTGAAATACGGGCCGCCGGACGCCGTGCTGAGCCGGCCGCAGCCGGTCGCAACCAATCCGTATGAAGTGTGGCGCTACGAGCACAAGAAGC
>DASZCG010000295.1:0-4466 GCA_035943355.1 Gemmatimonadales bacterium | reverse complement strand
ACGACCCGCAGCTCGACCTCATCTACTTCGGCACCGGAAATCCGTCACCGTACAACACCGAGCAGCGGCCGGGCGAGAACAAATGGACGAACAGCGTGCTCGCGCGCCGACCATCGAACGGCACGCTCGTGTGGGCGTATCAGTTCACGCCGCACGATAGCTGGGACTACGACTCCAACGCCGAGATGATCCTCGCCGACTTCGTGGTTGGGGGCCGGATGCGCAAAGTGCTGGTGCATTTCGACAAGAACGGCTTCGCATACACGCTCGATCGGGCGACCGGCGAAGTGCTGGTCGCCGAGGCGTTCGCGAATGTCACGTGGGCCAAAGGAGTCAACCGGACCAGCGGCCTGCCGATCGTCGATACCACGAAGACCACCGGCGTCTCCCACGGCAACGTGAAGGGCATCTGTCCGAGTCTCGAGGGCGGCAAGAGCCCGGCGTCGCCCGCGGCATATTCGCCGCGCACCGGTTTCTTTTACACGGCGACGAACAACCTCTGCATGAACTTCGAAGCGTCGCAGGTGACGCGGATCCCCGGGACGCCGTACATCGGCGCGAGCTCGCCCTACATGGCCGGTCCCGGCGGGAACATGGGTGAGTTCATCGCCTGGGATGCGGCGCGCGGGCACAAAGTCTGGGGCATCAAGGAGAAGTATCCCGTGTGGAGCGGTAGCGTCGTCACCGCGGGCGACGTCGTCTTTTACGGCACGCTGGACGGCTGGTTCAAGGCCGTGGATGCGCGCAAAGGCCGGCAGCTGTGGAAGTTCAAAGTCGGCTCGGGCGTCGTTGGCGCGCCGATCTCGTTCCGTGGCCCGGACGGCAAGCAGTACATCGCCATCTACGCCGGAATCGGCGGCGACTGGTTCCTGCTGTCGGGCGACGTGCGCTCCGACGACCCAGCCGATGTGCGCCCGCCCGCCGATTTCGCGCCCGATCTCGCGCGCCACACGAGCCAGGGAGGTATCGTCTGGATTTTCGGCCTCTAGTTGTGCTCGTTGTGATCGCGGCCTGCGACCGCGGCGATGGGGCGGGGTTGCCGCCGTCGGTGCGCTACCCGGAGCACGTCTCGGCGGGCGGCAGCGCGCCACCAGCGGCTGAGCTCACCAATCCGTTCGCCAAGGATTCAGGATCCGTTGCAGACGGCTCGCAGATCTTCACCAGAATGAACTGCGACGGCTGCCACGGCGGCGGCGCCACGGGATGGGTGGGGCCGAGTCTCGTCGATGGGCGGTGGCGCTACGGTGGCTCGGACGGATCGCTGTTTCAGTCGATCTTCTACGGCCGGCCACGCGGCATGCCGGCGTACGGCGGCGTCATGTCGGCGGGCGCGATTTGGAAGGTGGTCGCCTACATCCGCGCGCAGCCCATCCCCAGCGACGTACCGACCGAGCGCTGGGAGCCAGCGCCGAGGCCGTAACCAGAAACTCCGCAATGCCTTGTGCGCTTGTGACACACGGCCACCTTCGCAAAAACGGCGTTCATTATGTTGTGCTCCGAGCTCACTGGGTCGGAGGACCGTATGCGCGTCATGCGCGTCGTCATCTGCTTCGTCAACATCCTGATGATCTTCGGTTGCGGCGGCTCGCACCGGCCCCTCCACCAGCGGGTGCTGCTGCCCCCGACGCTGAATCTCGTCCCGCATAAAAACATCGGTCTGTTCGCGTTCTCGGTGGAGAACGCCAAGGGAAACCTCCACGAGTTCGCGACGCAGCGCTTCGAGGAGTACGTCCTCGCGGCGCAAAGCGGCATCGAGATGCGCGAGTTCACGACCGCCGATTCGGCGCGCGTGTTCAAGAGCGCCGCGGACTCGGACGGCTGCCCGGTCGCCTTCTTTGGCCATCTCAAGATCTCGAACGTGAAGCCGCACGCCTCCCTCACGTCGGGCTTCTCGCCCTACATGCAGGCGACGGTAACGGTCGAGCTGTCCGTGTGGCTCGTGAATACGCGGACGGGTGGGGTGATGTGGCGGCGGAGCTCGTCGGAAACCGAGAACGTGGGTGGCCTGTCGTTTGTCGGAAGTATGCCATCGTTCTCAGCGAAGGATCCGAACGACGCCTACGGACGACTGGTCAACCAACTGGTCTACAATGTGACGTACGATGTACGGAGCACGTGGGTCGATCAGTAGGCCTCAGGTCAACAATGATCGCCCCACGTGGCAACTCGCTCCACGAACTGCTGCGCTCGCTTCGTCAGCTCCGCATCCGTGACCTGAGGCTTACCCGACATCTTTAGAGCGCGATCGAGCAGCGACCAGACGCTACGCCGCTCCGGGTCGAGCTGGGCCGCGCGCGCCAACGGCCCGATCGCGGCGTCATACCAGCCGTGCGCGACGTACATGCGCGCCAGGCTCACCATGGCCGCGGCATCGCGATCGTTGTTCTGCAGGTACACCATCAGCGAGTCTTCCAACCGGCCCGCGGCATCGAGCTCGGCGTCTTCGGGCGACGTCTGCATGGTCACTCCCAGCTCCTGGTTCATCACCCAGTAGGGCGCGTGACGAACGGGTACAGGGAGCTCGGGTCCCGTCACCAAAGACGGGTTCCCCATGATGCAGGCGACGTCGAAGGCGACGGCGACCAACAGTCCTTTCCAGTACATGGCTCCCCCTTTCTGAGGGGAGCAAAAGCACGAGGCGCGCCAAGCGAATTCCATGCTCGGCGCGCCGCGATTGTGTCGGGCCAGACACCCCCCGCGAGGGGGGGATGTGTTTACTCGGACACCGGGGGCGTGTCTTCCTTACGGTCCTTCTTATTCTTATTGAGCCACCAGAAGACCGCCATCACTACGCCCACGACGAGAGCGATTTTGAAGACGACAAACATGAGCGGCAGGAGCAGCGCGGAGGCGATCTTCCAGAGAGCGATGCCGACGAAGCCAACCGCGGCGAGTGTCAGAATAGGCCTGAACATCCGTTGAGCTCGGGAAAAGGGATGACCACCCTACGGCCGGCTCGAGGAAAAGGTTACTTGGATGGAGCAATCCGCTGCGCGCGATTGCGATAATAGAGGATTCCGCCGCCCTCATTCCCCGCGAACAAATCCTTCACTCCGGTTCCGAATAGATCGGCAAACGCGGGCGCGGCATAGGACGGCAGATCGACCGCTAGACTCGAGTCGCGCGCCAGCTTGCGAAACACCGGCGGCGCCCCACCCTGCTCCGTGCCGATCACGAGCTCCGCGACGCAATCGCCGCTTACAGCGACGAAACGCGGCACCGCCCGGCGGCCGGCACGCACGCCGAGATAATCGTCACTGACGAGCGTAAAATGCGGTGCTCGTGGGGTCCCGTCGTTCCTGAAGAACGCGATCCGCCCCGACGCATCGCCGACGAAAAGATCGAGATCGCCGTCACAATCGATGTCGTACAGCTCGGGCACGCCGTTGCTGCCGCGCGGCAGCCGGACGACCTCGGAATCCACCAGAACGAATCGCCCCGCACCGCTCTTGCCGCTGTTGCGATACCACGCCACGGCATCCTGAAACTGCCCGAGCACGAGGTCGGGCAGTCCATCACCGTCGAGATCGCCGAGTGCCGGCGCATCGTGAAAGACGGGCAGCACGGTGAGGTGCCCGCGCAGCTGGAAATTCGGCGCGGAGCGCGACCCGACATTCTCGAACCAGTACAGCCCGCCGGTGCGCGGATTGTTGGGCTCGATCTTCGTGCCCACGATCAGGTCGAGATCACCATCGCCATCGATGTCGGCGAATGCGGGGATCGATTCCGTGCCCAGATCGATGGCGTCGAGCAGGTGGGCCGTGACGACGGTCCAAACACCCGCCGCGGTCTGATCGAGCTCGTACAGATTCGCGGCGCTTGTTTTCACCGGATTGAACGCCCCGCCAAGCACTCCCATCACTAGGTCGGCTCGCCCGTCGCCATTCAGGTCGCCAAACGCGGGGGCATTGTAGCCGCTCGTCTCGATCGGCTGGTTCGGCGGGAACGCGATGCGGTCGCCATGGAAATCGGGCTGCGCGCAGGTACCCTCATTCCGCAGCCAGAGCAGCCCCGGCTCGAAGAAGTCGCCCCAGAGAATGTCCTGATCGCCGTCGCCATCGATGTCGAACACCGCCATCGTGTTCGCGCCATGCAGCGAGGGCGCGCGCGTGCCGATGATCTGAATGTCGCCGAACCGCTCGGTGATGAGCCGAAAGCGCGGTGCGCGCAACGAGTCGAGCCCGTCCATCTCGTAGCCCGTGATGGTCCCGTCCACTCGACCCAGCAGCATGTCGAGCTTGCCATTGCAATCGACGTCGGCAAACTGCGCGATGTTCTGGCGATCGGCGTAGATGGCGGTGCCCTGTACGTCTTTCAACGTATCAGCGGCGACGCTGAATCGCGCCGCCGTGCGGGTGCCAACATTTCGATAGTACCGGATATCGCTGAGCGGCGACTCGGTAAACAGATCGTACAGTCCGTCGCCGTCGAGATCGACGAAGCGATACCACTCGCCGATGTCGAGT
>DASZCG010000294.1:0-15480 GCA_035943355.1 Gemmatimonadales bacterium | reverse complement strand
GCCGTGATCGCATCGGCCCTCACGGCGCACGGTGTCGCCTGGGGTTCGCTCACGCCGCAGCTGCGCGACGTCGCCGTCAAAGGCCACCTGCCGAAGCGCGAGGTTGCGCGCGTCCGGTCCGTATTCGACCAGGCGGAGCCTGGACTCGCCCGCGTGCTGGTCATCCACCACAACCTGTTGCGTGGCCAGCTGTCGAATCGCATGGGCCTGGCGCGCTGGAAAACTGCGCAGCGGCGCATCGCCGACGCAGGCACGGAAATCGTGCTGTGTAGTCACGACCATCAGGAAGGCGCGGAGCAACTCGAAGGGAAAGTCGTCGTTGCAACCGCCGGTACGCTCTCAACACGCTCGCGCGGTGGCCGGCCGGTGTCCTTCAATGTCGTCACGATCGATCCCACGGCCGTGCAGGTGACGTTCTTTCGGTGGGACTCGAATAAACGACGGTTCCAGCCATCGGATACGGCCGCGTTTGCCCGGCGCAGAGTCCCCAGCCTCGAGCCACAAGTCGCCGAGTAAAGTTGCGCAGACGCCACGTTGCGAAGTGGCTGCAAGCTGCGAGTTTCAAGTGCGCATCTTCTCTAGGAGAGTGTGACTGATGGCTGCGAAGTTCCAAGGAGTGGATTTTTATCAAGTAGACGGCTTGCTCTCCGAAGAAGAACGCGCCATTCGCGACACTGTCCGCGCATGGGTGGATGAGCATCTGATGCCGGTAATTGGTGACGCCTACGTCGCCGGCAAATTCCCCAAGCAGCTGATCCCCGGCATGGCGGAGCTCGGTCTGTTCGGCGCGAATCTGCCCGAAGAGTACGGCTGTGCCGGATTGAACAACGTCGCCTACGGTCTGATCATGCAGGAGCTCGAGCGCGGCGACTCCGGCGTGCGTTCATTCGCTTCCGTGCAAGGCGCGCTCGTGATGTACCCGATCTACGCGTTTGGCTCCGAAGAACAGAAGAAGGCATGGCTGCCGCAGATGGCCAGCGGAAAAGTCATCGGCTGCTTCGGATTGACGGAACCCGACTACGGCTCCAATCCCGCCGGCATGATCACGGTTGCGAAAGAGACGAAAGACGACTGGGTGTTGAACGGCGCGAAGATGTGGATCACCAACGGGTCCACGGCTCAGGCTGCCATCATTTGGGCCAAGACGGGGAAGCTCGATGATGCGAACTCGATTCGCGGCTTCGTGGTGCCGACCGACACCAAGGGCTTCTCCGCCAAGGATCAGAAAGGCAAGCTCTCGCTGCGCGCCAGCGATACCAGTGAATTGGTGCTGCAGGACGTGCACGTCCCCAAGGACGCGCTGTTGCCCAAGTCGGGCGGGCTGAAGTCACCGCTGATGTGCCTCACGGCCGCGCGCTTTGGCATCGCGTGGGGCGCGGTCGGCGCCGCCATGGCCTGCTACGACGAGGCGGTGAGCTACGCCAGGCAGCGCGTCATGTTCGGCAAGCCGATCGGGGGGTTCCAGCTGCAACAGGCGCGGCTCGCGGATATGCTCACCGAGATCACCAAAGCCCAGCTGCTCTGCGTCCAGCTGGGCCGCCTCAAGGATGAAGGAAAGTCGACGCCCCAGCAGGTGTCGCTCGCAAAACGCAACAACGTGAGCATGGCGACCGACATCGCCCGCGAGACGCGCCGCCTGCTCGGCGCGAACGGCATTCTGGCCGAGTACCAGGCCATGCGCCACCTCGCAAACCTCGAATCGGTGTACACCTACGAGGGGACGCACGACGTGCATACCCTGATCCTGGGGCAGGAAATCACCGGGCTGTCGGCGTTTAACTAGAAACCACACCGCGTCGCGTCACGTTGTGACAGCCATGACTTTGGCGCTGCTGCTCGTCCTCGCGCAAAACCCCACGTTGATCGACATCCGCGACTTGTCGGCGCGGGAACACCGCGTTGCCGGATTCGTGCTTGCCGCGCCGCAGGAACTGAAAATCACCGCCGTGGGCGCGGAAGCGTGGCCCGACCGGCTGCAAAGCCGCGACAAGGCTGACTGGCAGGACGACGAGCAGACGACGTGGCCCGCGGCAGCGTGGATTCTCGACGCCAGGACGAGAGCTGTGGTATGGGATCTGCGCGCGGTCGACACGCGCCGCGAGTCGAACGGCTTGCGGCGCTTCTCCGGTAGCGTCCGGCTCCCGGCCGGCGTCTACGAGGCGCATTACGCCTCCTACGCTGGCGCGTCCCCCTCATTCAACGCCACCGATTTCAACTCCACGAATCTCAGCGACCTGGTTCGCCTGGCACGCCGTGCGAAGTCCGGCGGCCCCTACGTCGAGAATGGCGCGTACAAGGAATTCGCGCTGGCGATCGCTGGATCCGGCGAGCCGGTTTCTGAGGAACGCCTCGACTCAGCGCGCGCTGTGTTCCGCGCAACCTCCATCGTGATGTTGCGACCGGAGCCCAACGCCACCGACCGACGGGGCTTTGAGCTGACACGCCCCACCGATGTCGAAGTGTACTCGGTGGGTGAGCTGCGGCGCGATCAGGCCTTCGATTACGGCTGGATCATGAACGCCGACACGCGCAAGCGCGTGTGGACGATGACGTATGACGACACCGATCCCGCGGGCGGCGCCGCCAAGAATCGCGTGGCGCACGAGACGCTGCGTCTCAAGCCCGGCCGGTACGTCGCCTACTTCGCGGACGACGACACGCACCGGCCGGGCGATTGGAACAACGTGCCCCCCACCGACCCCGAGTCGTGGGGTCTCACGCTCAAGGTCGCCGACCCGGCGGCACGCACGGCCGTAAAAACATTCGACTACCAGCCCGTGCCGGAAGGCCAGACAATCGTCTCGTTCGTCGAGATGGGGAACGACGTGCGGCGCACCGAAGGGTTCACGCTCAAGCGAGCGATGGATGTGCGCATCTATGCGCTGGGCGAAGCCAGCGGCAAGGAGCTGGTCGACTACGCCTGGATCGCGGACGCGGACAAGCACGCGCGTATCTGGACCATGAGCTTCGACAACACCGAGCCCGCCGGCGGGGCCGACAAGAATCGTTTGTTCGATGGGACGGTGCACCTCGTGCCCGGCAGCTATCTCGTGTACTACCGCAGCGATGGGTCGCATTCCTACGACGACTGGAACGCGGCTCCACCACCGGAGGCGCGGTACTGGGGCGTGAGCATCTTCCCGGCCAGCGGGCGCTTGAATCCGAATGACGTCGCCAAATTCGAGCGCGGTGCCCGACCGGGCGGGAGCATCGTGGCGCAGCTGATCGACATGGGTGACGATGAGAATGCGCGGACCGCATTCCAGCTCACCGCAACGACGCGCCTGCGGGTGTACGCGCTCGGCGAAGGCCGCGATGCCAAGATGTTCGACTACGGCTGGATCGAGGACGGCAGCGGTCGCACGGTCTGGCTGATGAAATACGACGCGACCGAGCCCGCCGGCGGTGCCGACAAGAATCGCATGTTCGAGGGTGTCATTACGCTCCCCGCCGGGTCCTACGTGCTGCGCTACGCTTCGGACGGCTCGCACTCGCACGCCGACTGGAATGATGAGCCCCCCGACGATCCCGACGATTGGGGCATCACTGTGTTCCGGATCGCGAATCGCTAGCTTAGCTTTTCCCCCCATGAAAATTGCTTGCTGCATCAAGCGCGTCCCCGATTCGGAGACGCGCGTGAAAATCGCCGCGGACGGCAAGAGCCTCGACGACGCCGGTGTGAAATTCGTCATGAATCCGTACGACGAGTTCGCCGTCGAGGAAGCGCTGCGGCGCAAAGAAAAGGCGGGGACCGGCGAAGTGGTCGTCCTCTGCCTCGGTCCAGCCGCGGCCCAGGAGACGATGCGCACCGCCCTGGCGATGGGCGCCGATCGCGGCGTCCTGCTGCAAACCGACAAGGTCCCCGCCGATGCTTTCGAGACGGCACGCCTCATCGCTGCGGAGCTACACGGCGGCAGCTGGGACCTGATCCTGTTCGGCCGGATGGCGATCGACGACTACAACCATCAGGTGGGTCTAATCGTCGCCGAGCTGCTCGGCTTGCCGTGCGTGAGCGCGGTGTCCCATCTGGAGATCGAGGGAGTGGCGGGAGTCGCCGAACGCGAGATCGAAGGCGGCATCGAGGTGGTCGAGTTCCCCATGCCCGCCGTGCTTACCGTCGACAAAGGCTTGAACGAGCCGCGCTATCCCGCGCTCAAAGGCATCATGGCCGCCAAGAAAAAGCCGCTCGAGGTGAAGGCCGTGCAGCCGGGAGCAGGGACGATGGAGGTCGCGGCGCTGACCCAGCCGGCCGAGCGCAAGGAAGGGAAGATCGTCGGTGAGGGCGCGGGCGCCGTGCCCGAGCTGGTCCGGCTGCTGCGCGAAGAGGCGAAGGTGTTATGACCACGACTCTCGCGGTACTGGAGCAACGCGACGGTGCACTCCGCAAGATCTCGTACGAGGTGGTGACAGCGGCCCACCGGCTCGGAGGGGCAGTCGAAGCCGTGGTGTGCGGGAGCGGCGCGGTGCAGGGGACCGATCAGGCCGGGAAGTTCGGCGCCGACAAAGTTGTCACGCTCACCAGTCCGTCTTTCGCCCGGTACGATCCCGAGGGATGCGCGCAAGCACTCGCCGAGCGCGTCAAGCACGGGGAATATCAGGCCGTCGTGTTTGCCGCGAGTGCGACGGGGAAGGATCTCGCGCCGCGGGTCGCTGCAAAGCTCGGCGTCGGTGTGGCCGGTGATCTCACCGATCTGAGCGCCGACAGCGGCGGCCTGGTCGTCACGCGGCCGGTCTACGCGGGCAAGGCCCTGCTCACCGTCCGAGTGGCAGCGCGGCCGGCGGTCCTGTCCGTTCGGCCCAACATCTTCACGCCGGTCGAGCGCCCCAAGGCCGGTGCCGCGGAGACCGTCGCGGTGGCCGTGTCGCACGGCCGCGTGGTGGTGCGCGAGATCAAGGCCGCGCCCGCGGGAACGCTCGATGTCGCGGAGGCGCAGATCATCATCTCGGGGGGGCGTGGTCTCAAAGAGCCCGCGAATTTCAAGGTGCTCGAGGAGCTGGCTCGCGCCTTTGGGGGCGGTGCCGCGGTGGGCGCTTCACGCGCCGTGGTCGATGCCGGATGGCGCGCCCACGCCGATCAAGTCGGGCAGACAGGGAAAACCGTCAGCCCCTCGCTGTACATCGCCGTCGGCATCTCGGGAGCCATCCAGCATCTCGCCGGCATGCGCACGTCGAAGGTGATCGTCGCGATCAACAAGGACAAAGACGCTCCCATCTTCAAAGTGGCCGATTATGGCGTCGTGGGCGACTTGTTCGAGATCGTACCCAAGCTCACCGAGGAGATCCGCAAGCTGCATGGCTAACGGAGCACGGAGCACGGAGCAGTTCGTTCCGGCGCAATACCAGCCTGCGCTGCCGCTTGATCGGCTCATTGTGCCGGAAGGCTCCGACGGTGCGGGCGACAAGATGGAATTGGATGTCGTGATCGTCGGCGCGGGACCGGCCGGGCTGTCCTGCGCGATCGAGCTGGCGAAGCTCGCCAAGGCGGAGGGCTCCGAGCTGAACATCGGCGTGCTCGAGAAAGCAGAGGCGCTCGGCGAGCACTCCCTCTCGGGCGCGGTCGTCAATCCACGAGCGCTGCGTGAGCTGTTCCCCGATCTGCGCGACTCCGACTTTCCGTTCCGCCGCGCCGTCGATAAGGAAGCCGTCTATCTGCTGACCAGGAGCGGTAAGCTGCGCCTCCCTACGCCGCCCACGATGCATAATCGCGGCTACTACATCGCGTCACTGTGCGAGATTGTGCGCTGGCTGGGTGCCAAGGCCGAAGCGCTCGGCGTGAACATTTTTACCGGCTTCCCGGCGGCACAGCTGCTCGTGCGCGATCAGGCGGTCGCAGGCGTGCGGACCGCGGCGGCAGGTCTCGATCGGGACGGCAAACCCACGTCCAGCGCCTCGGCGCCCAACGACCTGACGGCGAAGGTCACGGCGCTCGCCGGTGGGACGCGAGGTCTCCTGGCGCAGGCGTGGTGCGAGCGGCAGCGCGTGCCCTCGGAGAATCCGCAGATCTTTGCGCTCGGCGTCAAAGAGCTGTGGGAGACGAAGCAGCCGCTCGACCGTGTGATACACACACTGGGCTGGCCGCTGCCGCGGGACGCGTTCGGCGGCAGCTTCGTCTATCCGCTCGAGCCGAATCTCGTCGCGCTGGGGCTGGTCGTGGGGCTCGACTCCCGCGATGCCGATCTGGATGTGCACGTCCTGCTCCAACGGTTCAAGCAGCACCCCATGCTACGGTCTCTCCTTGCGGGTGGCGAGCTGGTGGAATGGGGCGCGAAGACGATCCCCGAAGGCGGCTATTACGCGCTCCCCGAGCGCCGCTCAGGCGCGGGCGTCGTCATTCTGGGCGATGCCGCGGGATTTGTGGACGTTCCGTCGCTCAAGGGAATTCACTACGCGATGCAATCCGGCATCTACGCCGCGCGCGCGATCTTCCAGCATCTCACAGCAGGCGCTTCCCTGGCCGAGTACGATCGGCTGGTCAATACGTCGTACCTCGCGCGCGACCTCTATCGCACGCGCAACATGCGACTCGCGTTCCGCGACGGCTTCTACCTGGGCGGCTTTCAGGCCGCGCTGATGACGCTGACGGGCGGGCGGTTCCCCGGTGGCAGGTATCGGATGCACGCCGATGCGGACGCGCCCAGGACCGCGGCGGCGCGTCCGGGCTCGGAAAACCCGGTCGGTATCAGCAAAGTCGATGCGGTCTTCAAATCCGGGAACTCCACCCGCGACACGATCCCCAGCCACCTCATCGCGAGCACCGCTGTGCCGCCCGAGGTGGCGCGGTTCTACGCCCACATGTGCCCGGCCGGTGTGTACGAGGCGACGGAGTCGGGCCTGCGCATCAACGCGCCGAACTGTGTGGACTGCAAGGCCACCGACGTGCTGGGCCCACGCTGGACACCGCGTGAAGGTGGCAGCGGACCCAAGTACAAGCGGATGTAAACGCGGGGGACTACAAGCGCGGTCGAGAACCGCGCGTTATTTCAGCGAATCTTCGTAGTAGCGGCGCGCCCGCTCCAACACGGCGGCCGCGGCGGAGGGAAGGTTGCGCTTGACCCAGAGCATAGTGCGCTGCCCGCTGGGAAACCGTTGCTCGCCACTGTCTCGCTGCTTGGCGAATCCGACCACCTGCGACAAGGGGACGCCGAACACGTCCCGGCTCGCGGTATCGAGCGCCACGCGGAACCGCTCGTCCTCCGGCGTGCCGAGAATGTCCGAATGCGTCCGCCCGATCTCTTCGAGCGGGCCATTGTAGGAATGATCGTCGTGGGTGTCGATCAGGTAGCTGCAGAACAGGGAAAACGGGTACAGGCGCGCGAGCTCGTTCCAGTACTCCTCGACGCATATGGCGGCTCCCTGCTTTCCTTCTTGCCACAGCACGTTCACCAGTTCGCCATACGCTCGAGTCGTCCCGCGCCCGAACGCCTGTACCCGATCGAAAACGGTCCCCAGCGCGTGCTGGAAGTCCGTCCAGACTGGCACGTCATTGCACATGAACTTGCTCAGCGTGAGCTCAGCGTCGTGCAGCTCCAGCTGGCCCGCCTTGAGGAAGCGGCCGGGATCGAAATCGTGCTCGCGCAACCGCGCGAGGAAGAAATCGACATGCTCCGGCGTCGCGATGACCACAACTCCATTACCGCGCCGCAGGCCCGTCTCCAAGTACAGGGTGACGGCATCCGTGAGGGCCTGCGGGTCGCGGTGCAGCTGAGCGAAGTGTCGATTGGCGGGGGCTTCGATCAGCAGCGAATTGACAAGCGAAGAACTCATCCAGTACCCTGTCGGAAAAAGAGACGAGCAACGCTGGTGCAGGGGAATAGTACGGTTCGACATTTCGGACACAATCAATCCAACGACGGAAAATCGGCGCTGCAGGTCTCAACCTGATGGACTAGACCATCCGAACGAAGACTACTGAAACGTGACCTTGATGCCGTCGAGGATGAACTGAACGGCAATGGCCAACAGCACCAGCCCCATGAGCCGCGTCAGGATGCGCATGCCGGTCTGGCCGAGCCGGCGCTCGACCAGCGTGGCGGTGGAGAGGACGAAATAGGTGAGCAGTGACGTGAGAAAAATCGCCATGTACACGGCGGCGATTGCCACGGGTCGCTTGGCGCCGAGCGCGAGCACCATGACGGTCGAGATCGCGCCGGGCCCGGCGAGCATGGGCACGCCGAGCGGCAAAATGCCGATGTCCTCCTTCTGAATTCCTTCCGCGGTTTCGACCGGCGTCTCGCGCTGCTGGCTGCGGCGCGCCTGCACCATGTCGAGCGCGTTCAGTCCCATCAGCACGCCGCCCGCAACTTTGAAAGCGCCGATCGTGATCCCGAAGACCTTGAAGATCATGCTCCCGCCCAGCGCGAACAGCGTCAGCGTGATCGCGCAGGTCCACGCTCCGCGGCGCGCCAGCACGCGGCGCTGCGCCGGCGAGTCGCGCGCGGTCATCGCGAGGAAGGTGGGAATGACGGCGAACGGATCGACGATGAAAAAGATCGACGTGAAGATCAGGACCAGCTCCATGATCCGCGCGCTCATGGACGCAGCAGTCCCGCGCGAATGCGGCGCATCTTCTCAGTGGGAGCGGGCAGGTCGCGCAGCCGGGCGCGCACGCGCTGGTACGAGCCGGCGCGGAAGCGGATCGTGAGCGGCTGGCCGTCGCGCACCACTGCTACCTCGACCGGCACGTCGCGGCGGGCCGCGCGAACGGCGGCGGTCACGTCGGTGCCGTCGATGATCTGGCGGCCATCGATGCGCACCAGCTCGTCACCCGTGCGCAGGCCGGCCGCCGCGGCGGCGCTGCCCGGCGATGCGACCGCGCGCCACCGCCCGCCCTGGACGGCAGGCGGAATCGAGCCGATGCGCGCGTCCACCGCCGGCTCTTCGGTAAACACGACCTCCCATCCGGCGGCGCGCAGATAGTCGTTCCAGGGAATCTCCTCGACGCCGCTCACGTACCGCCGCCAGAAGTCGGTGAAGTCGTGTCCCGTCGCCCGCCGGACCGACGCGACGAGATCGTCCCGCGTAAAGCCGTGCGCGCCCGAGTAATGATCGGCCAGACGGCGCATCACGTCGTCGAGCGATTTCGTGTTGTCGGTCGAGTCGCGGATCGCGAGATCGAGCAGCAAACCGAGCAGCTCGCCCTGCAGATAATAGGAGATGACGTAGCTGTCGTTGACGGCAGGCGAGTCCCACACCGTCAGCGAGGACCGCTCGGGCGAAACGCGCAGTCGCGCCGGGTTGTCACGGTGGTTGCCGATCGAGGTGGCGATGTCCCGGGCAAAATCCGTGGGCGTCTCGAGCCCCGAGCGCGCGAGGATGAGATCGGCGTAATAGTCGGTGACACCCTCGCTCCACCACAGGTTCACCGTTCGCACTTCGTGCTCGTAGTCGAACGGGCCGAGCTCGATCGGGCGGATGCGCTTCACGTTCCAGGCGTGGAAGAACTCGTGCGCGCTCACGGACCGGGCGCCGCGCGGATTGCGCGCCAGCGTCTGTGCCGTCACGCCGATCGTCGTGGAGTTGAGGTGCTCCAGCCCGCCCCCCCGTCCGCCCACGAAAATGAACGTGTAGTCCTTGTAGGGCGCAGCGCCGAAAATCCCGATACCGGCCCGCGCGATGCGGCGCAGCATTTCGACGAATACGCTCGACGCATGCGCCTGCTCACCGACGAGATCGACGACGGCGCGATGCGGCGTGCCGGCCGCCGTGAAGTGATACGACAGGAAAGACCCCAGCATCGCCGGAGAGTCGATCAGCACGTCGTAGCTCTCCGCCCAGTAGGTCACGCTGTCGCTCGTGGGCAGGCCGGTTGCCACGCGCCACCGGGGCGGTAGCCGGAATGTCAGCACCGCCGGCAGCAGCTTCGCGCCGTCCAGATACATGAACGTGCGCGGCCCATCCACGACCCCCGACGTGGCGCGCAGGTACCAACGATTGTTGGGGCGGCGCCACTGGACGGTGTCGGGCAGGCCCGCGCGGTAGCTGACGGTAATCAGCCGCGCACCCCTGGTATCCACCACCCAGGAGATCGGCGAGTCCTGGCGCACCGGCAGTGGTGCGCCGGTGCTGTCGACGGCCACGAACGCGCTGATGTTCTGCCACGAATCCATCAGCCGATAGGCGCCCGGCGCCCAGTTGGGGATGACGAGGCGGCTGGGATTGGGCGGATGCGTGATCATCAGCTCGACCGTATACGCCAGCCGGTCGGGCGGGACCGAGAGCGTGTACGCGAGCCGTGGTGTGGAGTCCGGGAGTGGGGGGGGCGGGGGGGGCGGGGGGGGCGCGCTCGCCTGGAGGAGCGCGAGGATCAGCAGGATCAAAGAGCGACCTGAACCACGCGATCTTTTCCCATCTTCTTGGCGTCGTACATCGCCTGATCGGCGCGGCGCAGCAGATCGTCGGTGCTGGCATCAGTGGCCGTGCACGACACCACACCGATGCTCGCGGTCACGTTGGGCGTTCCCTTGAACACGTTGCGGAGTCCCGCGACGAGCCGCTTGGCGGCTGCGTCGGCCAGCTGCGCGTCGGTCTCCGGCATGAGCACGGCAAACTCGTCGCCGCCGAGCCGCCCGACGATGTCCGCCTGTCGCACGGACGAGCGCATGGCGTCGGCGACGAGGCGCAGCACCGCGTCTCCCGTCTGGTGGCCATGCGTGTCGTTGATGACCTTGAAGTTGTCGAGGTCCATATAGAGCAGCGCCAGCGAGCGCGGGTAGCGCCGGTTGCGGTCCAGCTCCTGATTGAGGCGCTCGGAAAAGGCGCGCGCGTTCAGCACGTTGGTGAGCTGATCCTGAATCACGAGCTGAGCGAGCTGTGCCTGGCTGTGCCGCAAGGTCTGCAGGCCCGCCATCGCCACCGCGACGACCGCGACATACGCGGCGCCGCTGGCGATGCGCCAGCCGAGCGGCGTGTCCGCAGGCATCTGATCCCACGCCACCGCTTCACGCATCGCGATCGACACGATCCCGAAGACGATGCCCCAGAGGAGCCCGTCAGTCCACGTCACGAGCAGGACGGGGATGATGTACAGGATGCCCAGGCGCGCCGCCGGCGGGGTTACGGCATTGCCCCAGTACACGAGCATCGTGAGCAGCACGTAGCCCACGAGTCGGAGTGCACGGCGCACGGTCGGTGACGCCGTCATCAATACGGAGCTTCCGCCACGTGCTGGGGATCGTCCAGGATCAGTGCCTCCAGCTCCGTGCCCGCGGCGACCGCCGGCATGTCGGCGGGGACGATGAGCAGAGCGTTGGCGCGCGCCATGCTCGTGAGAATGCCAGACCCCTGCGGTCCTGTCAAACGCGCCTCACCATGCTCTACTATAACGCGTAGGAAGTGTCGCAGCTTGGGACCGAGTGTCACGGGCTCCCCTACCACGACCGGGACCGTCCTGCGAAACGGCAGCCGATGCCCCTGCAGCCGGCGGATGGCGGGGCGCACGAACAGCTCGAACGTCACCATCGTGCTGACCGGGTTGCCCGGCAGGCCGATCCACGGGATGCCCCCGACGATGCCGAAGCCGACCGGCGCGCCGGGCCGCATGGCGATGCGCCAGAGCTTCAGCTCGCCTCCCATTTCCTGCAGCACGTCGCGCACAAAATCATGCTCGCCCACGCTGACGCCCGCCGTCGTCACCACGAGGTCCGCCCGCCCGGCTCCCTGCAGGTGCTCCCGCAGGCTGTCCTTGGTATCGCGCGCAATCCCGAGATTGACGGGCTCGGCACGGGACCGCCGGATCAACGCATCGAGCGTGTAGGAGTTGGAGCTCGCGATCTTCCTGCCGGCGAGGATTTCGTCCTTGCGGTCGAGATCGACGATCTCATCGCCGGATCCCAGGTACGCGACGCGCGGCGCGCGATGCACGAGCGCCTGATCACGCGCAATGGACGCGAGCACGCCGAGCTGCGCCGGCCCCAGAGGCGTGCCGGCTTCCAGTACGGTCGTGCCCTTTGTGATGTCCTCGCCGCGGCGGCGAATGTTTTTTCGAGCGTCGCGCGCGTTCGTGATGGTCACCGTGCGGTTTTTCGACTGCGCGGTGTCTTCCTGGCGAATCACCGTGTCGGCACCGTCCGGTAGGGGCGCGCCCGTAAAGATGCGTGTCGCCTGCCTGGCTCCGACTTTTCTGGTGGGGAAGTGGCCGGCGGGCACCGTTTCGATCACGTCGAGGTCCGTGTCGCCGTCGGTGAGATCGGCGCTGCGCACGGCGTAACCGTCCATCGCTGAATTGTCCCATGGCGGCAAGTCGATCGGACTTGAGACGTCTTCGGCCAGCACCGCGTCGAGCGCGTCGCGCAGCGGCTGGTGGACCGGGGGTAATGGCTGGAAATGGCCGATGATCACCCGCGCTGCTTCAGCCGGCGTCATGGGGGCAGGATCTTAGCGCGATCCCAGGCGAGATTCGCCAGCGTCACGAGCCACGCGGTATCGCTGAACCGAAACACGGGAAAGGGACCGCGGAATTCGCTGTCGTCAGTAACCATCGCGACCCAGTCGGCCGGATCGTGCACGGCCGGATCGAAGATGGGCTTGGGGCCCGCGACCCTGCGATACACTTCGATCTTGGGCAGCGGCGCCCGCTTGAACCCCTCCACGAGCACGATGTCCGCGTCGCTCAGATAGCGCCGCGTCAGGGTGATCGGATCCGATTCCACCGGCGTGCGCTCCAACAGGACACGCTGCCCCGGCGCTTCCATCAGCACGCGCTCCGCCTTGCCTTCGTGCCAATGGCGCCAGGTGTCTTTGCCTTTCTGATCCATGTCGGCGGGATGCGAGCCGTGCTTGATCGTCATCACGCGGAACTTGCGGCGCACGAGCTCCGCCGCGAGCGCGACGAGGAACGTCGTCTTGCCCGCGTTCTTGAGCCCGATCACCGAAATCATCCGCGTTGCCGCCACAGCGCCTCCGCCCGCTCGAGGTCCGCCGGCGTGTTCACGTTGAAGAACAGTGTCTCCGGTTCGCCGAAGGTCCTGACTCGAGCGAGGGAGAGGATACCGACCCGCACGTCGGGGTGGAAGGATATGGCCTTCAAGTCGCCACTATCGAGGCGCCGCGCGATCGCCGCGCGACAGCGCGGCCCATAAACCGCGCACAATGGCTCGAGCCCGCGCCGGCCGGAGCTTTCGGGGAGATAGGCATCGTACCCGTCTGATTCGGCGCCGTCCTTCAGGGCCTGCAGGAGCCCCTCCGGCACGAACGGCATGTCCCAGGCGACGCAGAGTACGGGGTCGGGACCGGCCGCCACTGCGGTGTAAATCCCGCCGAGGCTGCCGTAGCCGGGGCGAGTGTCGGGAACGGTGAGTAAGTCCGGGCGCCACGCGGCCGCGTCGGGCGCATTGGCCACGAGCAGCGGTGGCGCGCCGGTGACGGCGCGCACCGTGTCAACGACGCGGTCCAGAATGCGCCGTCCGCCAACCTCGAGCAACCCTTTGGGTCTACCGCCGTACCGGCTCGCCGCTCCGCCGGCCAGCACCGCTCCGCGCAACTAGTAGCGCCTTCCACGCGACTGCTCGAGGACCACGTCGAGCCCGAGGACCAGGGCGAAGTGGTGGTAGCTCTTGATCTCCGTCGGCGCGAGCAATGTCACGGGGTCGGCCTGGCCCGTCACCCGCTCGAACGACGAGATGACATCGCGCGCCTCGAGACGGAACTGATAGCCGCCGTCCCGCCCGAGAGGCTGAGTGAATCCCGCGGCGAGGCCGAACATGGGCCCGCTGCTGCGCGGCGAGGGATCGCTGATGAAGGGGATTTGCTGCGGACCAGGAAAAAAGTTGCCGATCATCGCCACCGAGCTGTGGGGCACCGTCACGATACCGATGTTCCCGCGCAGATAGGGACTGAGCGACCCGCCGGGCGCGGCGCGCAAGGTTGCGCCGAGGTAGAGACTGATCGATCCTCCCGCTCCGGACCGCGACGCGATGTCGTCGCACACTTGCTGATTTTTGCTCCCGGGATCCGGATGGAATGTGCCGGTGCAGCTGTCATCGTACGGCAGGCCGAGATAGGAAATTTCCGCGTGCATGCCGTAGTGTGGTGAAAAGAAGTACGTCGCAGAGGCCCCGACGACAATGCTCGACGTTACCTCGCGCTGCAGGTGGACGGTATCGTTGACTCCTGTCGGTTGGCCGGACGCATCGAGCACCGCCACAGGCTGGATCGGCACGTCCCACAGCGAGTGCCCAGTCACCGCCCCAGCGAGAATCGTGAAGACGAGCTGCGCGCGAGACGGCGTCTGCGCGCTTGCACTGGACACCGAGAGGAGGAGCAGGAACGCACACGCGGCAGGTTTCATCGGGCCTCGAGGAGACTGTGTTCGACAGCCAGGCAGAGATCCATCACGAAGGGAATGCCCGCCGCTCCAGCGCGCTGCTCCGCCCCGGCGTCGACGACGCCCTGCTGCAGCCAGATCAGCTGGGGGCGGGGGCGGAGCGCGAGGGCTTCGTCGACGACGGCGCCCGCGTGTTCGCTGCGCCGAAAGATGTTCACAATGTCGATCGTGTGATCCTGTGCTGCGGCGGCGAGGTTGGGATAACTCTTCTCGCCGAGGATGGTGTCATGTCCCGGGTTGATGGGGACGATCCTGTATCCCGAGCGCTGCAAGTGCCTGGCGACGGAGTGGCTGGGCCGATTGGGCTTCGGAGACAAGCCCACGACCGCGATCGTGCGCGCCCGCTTGAGCACCGAGCGCAGCTCGTCCTGCGCGATCACTTATTTCTCCGGCCGGTGCAGATGCGGAGCACCGCTGACCGCGCGGCCGACCAGCACCATCCCCGAGTGCTGCGCGATGGTCATCGCCAGCGTCGATGGGACGCTCGGCGTCGCCACCCACGCGAGCCCGGCTCGCGCCGCCTTGAACGCGAGCTCCGCGGAAATGCGGCCCGTCACGAGCAAGCCACGCCCCACAATCGGGGTACGCGCGATCACCGCGGCGCCGATCACCTTGTCCACGGCATTGTGGCGTCCGATGTCTTCGGAATGAAACAGCAGGACCACGCCGTCCGTGAGCGCGGCGGCATGAATGCCGCCCGTTTCATTGTAGCGCGCGCCGCTCGCGAACAACTGTTTGAACAGTGCCCGCAGCGTCTCGGTTGCGGGTGGCTCGCCGCGCGCTGGCGTGTGCGACATCGCGTTGGGGTCGGCGAGCATCGTGGCGACGGCGCCGCAGCCCGACGCGAGCACGCGCTTGCGGTTCTCCCCTTTCACCTGCGCGACGCGCTCCGGCTTCACGTCCGCCCAGAAGCCGAGATCCGGCGCGCAGGGACGCAGCTGGACCAGGTCGTCGAGCGACGCGATGTATCCTTCGCCGTGCAGCCACCCGACGGCCAGCTCCTCCAGCTGGTCGGGTGTGCACATCCACGTCACCGCCGGCTCGCCGTTCACCTCGAGCCAGACCGGCCACTCTTCGACCATGGCCGAGTCGGCCTGCATCCGGCCTCTACGGTTCGCCGCAGTATTCGGAATAGAGTGTATCTCCCTCCTGCACGCGGA
>DASZCG010000293.1:0-11159 GCA_035943355.1 Gemmatimonadales bacterium | reverse complement strand
GTAGTCCGGGCAACTTCGATCGGAACGGTCCCGACCTTCGCGTCGAGCGCGCGGTTGGGACCGGACGGCACCGGCAGCCCGGCGGCGCCCAGCACTGCGACGGCGTGGTCGCCGGCGACTCGCAGCACCGCGGTGTCGGCCGTGCGGTCCGTCGCGCGCGCCAGTCGCGGCGGCACCGAACGCTGCAATATTGCGAGCGCGCGCTCGCGCCCCTCCGAGGGTACGGTGAACCGCACGCGCGAGCCCAGTCGCGCGGCCCAGCCGTCCACCACGATCATGCCTTTCGGGGTGAGCAGGGCTCCGTACACAAACGCCCCGTCGCCCGGTTTCTCGATGTCGTTCGTCAGGAGTCCCTGGAAGCACGTCACGGCGCCTGTGCCCGGTCCGTCCAGCTCGACCACGCCGGCCTCCGCCGTCGCGACGATCGCGCCGGCCCGCAGCTGATCGACGACCTCGGCGGGCACGTCCTCCGGTTCGAGCCGGGTGACCGTGGGCGGCGGGGGGGGGGCGGCGGGAACGAGCTCGCTCACAGGGCCGCCAGCTCCACAGCCGCATGACCGGACAGCGAGTCCCAGACGAGTGCTGCGCCGCGCTGGCGCAGCGTGTCGGCCGGATGACTCGTCGTGAGCATGACGCACGGCATGCCGGCGGCGCGCGCCGCCGCGAGTCCGGGCAGGGAGTCTTCGATCACCACGCACGCGCGCGCCGGGATCGGCCGCTTGCGGTCGAAGGCCGCGTGCGCGGCGAGATAGGCGCCCGGATCGGGTTTGGACCGCGGCACATCGCCCGCGGCGACGATGATCTCGAATCGGTCCGCGATCGTCGTGCGGCTGAGCACGAGATCGATCTCGCGCCGTAACGCCCCGGACACGATGCCGAGGCGGTAGCGCTCGCCGGCGTCACGGACGAACTGGGCCGCGCCGGAGACCATCGTGAGCGACTGCTCGATCAGCTGCAGATAGATGCGGGACTTGGTCTCGATGAGGCGGCTGAGCACGTCCGTCGTCAGCGTGCGGTGCGCCCGGCGATACGCCTCCACAAACCCCGTGCGATCGTCGAGGCCTAGATAGTCGGCATAGTATTGCTCACGCGACAGCATGATGCCCTCGCTCGTCAGCACGCGGCGCAGCGCTTCGCAGTGCTGCGGCTCGTCGTCCACCAGCACGCCGTTGAAATCGAACAGCACGGCCTCGATCACAGTGGCTCGTTCAACCTCATTCGTAGCGCCCAGCGGCCCGATAGGCGTCGTCCAGCAGCTCAACGGGATGGCGCACCCGGGTGGCGATCCCGGCGGCCGCCAGTCCGGCACCGATCTGCATCTGGCAGCCGGGATTTCCGGTGGCGACCACCTGCGGCGCGGCCTCACGCAGCCGCTCGATCTTCGCCGCCAGCACGGCGCGCGACATCTCGGGCTCGAGCAGCGTGAACAGGCCCGCACTGCCGCAGCACTCGGCGGCGCCCGGCACGGTCACCAGCTCGAGCAGCGGAATCGCGGCGAACAGTTTGAGCGGCGGTACCGCGACACGTTGCGCATGCAACAAGTGACAGGGAGGATCGTACGCGACGTGGATGTCGAGCGGGGCGCCCCCGATCGGCCCGCGCATCGCCTCACCGGCAAGCAGCTCCGTCACGTCGCGCACCCTCGAGCCGAACCGCTCGCCTGCTTCATTGCCCAGGAGGTGTCCGTATTCCTTCATAAGGGCGCCGCAGCCCGCGCTGTTCACGACGATCGGTTCATCACCCTCCCCGAACGCCGCGACGTTGACGTGCGCCAGGGCCCGCGCCTCATCGAGCAGCCCGGCATGGGCATGGAGCGCTCCGCAGCAGACTTGGCCCGGGACGTCACGAACCTGGTAACCGTTCACGGCCAAGGTGCGGACGGTCGCATCGTGGACGTGCGAGAAGAGGCCTTGCTGGACGCAGCCTCGGAACAGCAAGGCCGGCGAAGGCGGGGAACTGCGGGCGGAGCGAAACGTTTCGCGGCTCCGCGCCTTGGCCCGCTGTTTCCCGCCGTCAGTCGCGGCCAGCATCCCCATTGCAAACTGCAGCCGTCCCCATCCCGCGAGTCTGCGAGGGACTCCCGTCGCTCGCAGTGCACGGGCAAACCAGTACACCACCCGTCCCACCCTCGGCGTCGTCAGCGCCCACAACGCCAGGCGCGCCAACCGCGAGACACCGCGGGCTGCCGTGATACGCCGGCGCGCCGCTTCGAGACCGATGCCGTACTGTACGCCCGACGGGCAGACGGGTTCACAGGCGCGGCAGCCGAGACAACGATCGAGGTGGTAGGCGAGCGCCGGATCGGTGGCGGTGAACTCGCCGCGCTCGAGCGCGCGCATCAGCTCAATGCGACCCCGGGGCGAATCGGCTTCGTCGCCCGTGGCGAGAAACGTGGGGCAGGCCTGCAGGCAGAAGCCGCAGTGCACGCATGCATCCAGCCCTTCAAACCCTTCTCTTCCTTCTTTTCCCTCCCTCATTCGCCTTCTGTGGCCACGATGAGCGCGCCTCCGGGGTCGAACGTTCGGCGCAGGCCCGCGACGAGCGGTCCGACGCCCTCGCGATAGGCCCCGAAATGACCGACCGCGCTGCGCAGCGGCCAGGGCGCCCGCTCGAGCGTCAGCGGCACCTCGAGCCCCGCGAGGGTACGGCGCAACCGCTGCAGCCGGTCGATGCTCGCCTCGCCCGTCCAGCGGATCGAGCCCGCCGCGGGCGAGGCGGAGATCCATTCGTCCCCGAGCTGATGCTGCAGCAAGTCGAGCAGCTCATCACTCGCCGTCGGCACGCCGCCGATGCGAAACGTCACGGGTCGCACGGCAAACCCCTCGGCGAGTCGCATCCAGAATCCGTGCGCCTCTTCGGCGCGCAGCGGCGTGAATCGGCCGCCGCCGCTCGCGGCGCCCAGGCCCGCTTCATCGGCCGCGACCAGCGCCGGCGATCCCGCCAGGCGCACGCCCAGCACCCAACGCTCGCGCCGCGCCAGCGCCGGCGAGACGAGCTCGAGGGCCGCCGGCGTCAGGCCCGCGGCGGCGATGTCCTCGCCCACCTGCGTCAGATCCTCGCGCGCGCCTTCGAGCAGGTACGTCACATCGGCTCGCGGCAGGGTGCGCAGCCGCAGATGCACGAGGACGATGACGCCGAAGGCGCCAAAGCCTCCCGCCTGCAGCCGCGTGAGATCGTAGCCGGCGACGTTTTTCATGACCCGACCGCCGCTCTGCACCATGCGGCCGTCTCCGGTCACGAACGTGACGCCGAGCAAGTGATCCTTGATGGGACCGAAACCGTGGCGCAGCGGCCCTGCCGTTGCGGTCGCGACCACCGAGCCCAGCGTCCGGCCGGCGAGGCCGGGCGGGTCGATGCCGAGCCAAGCGCCGCGGTCGGCCAGCTGCTGGCGCAGCTGGTCGAGCCCGATGCCCGCTTCCGCCGTGGCGGTGAGGTCGGACGGCTCGATCGCCGGGATCCGGTCCAGGCGGCGAATCGTGAGGGCGAGGTCGGCGGGGGCGTCGCTCTGGAGCCAGGTGCCGGCGCCTTCGATGCGGACTCGCCATCCCTCCCGGTGGGCCGTGCCGAGCAGCAGCGCGACTGCGTCCGGCGATCCGGGGGCGAAGCGCGGAACGCGATCGGTGCCGGCCTTGAGGACGGCGCCCTCACCCAACAGAGCCGTAACCTTTTCGAGAATGGTCATGACGCTCTCGCCACGGAAGTCCACTCCCGACACGCATGCACCGGTACCACCTTGCCTGGGTTTACTCGCTCCTCCGGGTCGAACACGCGACGCAAGGCCTGCATCGCTCCCAACGATTCCGCATCAAAGATCAACGGCATATAGCGCAGTTTGTCGATACCCACGCCGTGCTCGCCGGTAATCGTACCGCCTGCGGCGATGCACGTCGACATGATCTCGGCGCTGGCGGCTTCCACGCGTTGTTTGAGCGCGGCATCGGTGGCATCGAAGGAAATGTTGGGATGGAGGTTGCCGTCGCCGGCGTGAAAGACGTTGCTGACCACCAGACCGTAGTGCTGCGCGATCCCGGAGATGGTTTCGAGCACGTCGGGCAGTGCGGAGCGGGGCACGACGGCGTCCTGCACCACGAGATCGCGCGACAGCCTGCCCATGGCACCGAACGCTTTCTTGCGTCCCTGCCACAGCCGCTCACGCTCGGCCTCCGTGGCCGCAGAGCGCACGGATCGGGCCCCTGACGTCCGCAGCAGAGCCATGACCGCTTCCGTCTCCGCGACAACCGCGCCAGCGTTCCGACCGTCGATTTCGACGAGCAGGATGGCAGCCGCATCGCGCGGGTAGCCCGCCGCGTACACGGAGTCTTCGACGGCGCGGATGCACGACTGATCCATCATCTCGAGCGCCGCGGGAACGATGCCCGCGGCGATGATCGCCGACACACTCTCGCCGGCGCTCCTGATGCTGGTGAAGTCGGCCAAGAGCGTCCTGACCGCGCGCGGGACGGGCGTGAGCCGCACGGTGATGCGGGTCGCGATGCCGAAGTTGCCTTCCGAGCCGACGAACACGGCGACCAGATCCGGTCCCCACGTCTCTCCGCCCGGACTGCCGAGCTCCACGAGCGAGCCGTCGGCGAGCAGGACTTCGAGCGACAGGATGTGATTCGCGGTGACGCCGTACTTCAGACAGTGCGGACCGCCGGCATTCTCGGCGACGTTGCCGCCGATCGTGCACGCGGTTTGGCTCGAGGGATCTGGCGCGTAGTGCAATCCGAGTGGCTTGGTGGCGGCGGTGAGCTTCGCGTTCACGACGCCGGGCTCGACGACCGCAAGACGGTTGGCGCGATCGATGCGCACGATCCGGTTCAGCCGCGTCAGCACGATGAGTACGGTGCCTTCGTCGGCGAGCGCACCGCCCGACAGACCCGTTCCCGCGCCGCGCGGCACGAACGGCACGTCGAGCGCGGCGAGCAGGCGCACGATGGCGATCAGCTCTTCGCGGGTGCCCGGCAGGACCACGAGATCGGGAACGCGGCGGTGGGTCGGCAGTCCATCCATCGCGTAGGTGATGCGCTCCGCGCGCGCCGCGCGCACGTGCTTTTCTCCGACAATCTCGGCAAGGTCGCGAGCCAGGACAGAGGCCATGCCTATATACTAAGCGACGAGGGGCCGGGAAGCTTTCTTCCCGGCCCCTCACATCTCACGGCGTCTCGTCAGGCGGCTCGCCAGAAGCCTTTAAGAGCCTTCCCATCCGGCGATTCGCGCAGCTTCTCGAAGGCGCGCTCTCTGATCTGCCGGATGCGCTCACGGGTAACGCCCATCAGCGCGCCGATCTTCTCGAGCGTCATCGCCTCGCTGCCCTCTTCGAGTCCGTAGTAGAGATAGAGGATCTTGCGCTCGCGCGGTGTCAGGTATTTTTGGAAGATGCGATCGATGAATTCGCGCATCAGCTTGCCGTCGGTGCGCTCTTCGATCTCGCCGCCTTCCTGACCCGCGAACCGCTCGCCCAGCGTCGCCGCATCCTTGTCGGAACGATCGACCGGCGCGTCGAGCGACAGCTCCGCCGCCGTCATGCGGCGCGCGGTGCGCACGTTCTCGACCGAATCCTCCAGCGCCCGCGCGATTTCGTTGTCGGTGGGTTCGCGGCCGAGCTCCTGCGACAAATACGTCTCGGTGCGACTCATGCGGATGAGCTGCGAGTTCTGGTTGAGCGGGATGCGCACGCTGCGCGTCTGCTCGGCGAGCGCCTTCAGCACCGCCTGGCGCACCCACCACACCGCGTAGGAAATGAACTTTACGCCCTGGTCGGGATCGAATTTCTTGACGGCCTTGAGCAGTCCCTCGTTGCCGATCGCGACGAGCTCCGAAAGATCGAGTCCATGGCCCTGATATTTTTTGACGTACGAGATGACGAAACGGAGGTTGGCGGTGACGAGACGCTCGGCGGCTTTTTCATCGCCGCGTTGCACGCGACGAGCGAGACGCCGTTCTTCCGCTGGATCTTTGATGAGGGGTAACTTCTGGATGTCTTGCAGGTACTGGTCGAATGCGCCGGAGGGGGTAGTACGGAAAAATGCCTTTGCCTTGCCGTTGGTCGACCTAGCCATGCAGAGGACTCCCCGAACCCATGTTGTGTGTGGAAACGGGCGTGACTTGCCGCCAAAAAGGCCCACTAAACACGCGCCAATATAGGACTTCCTGCCATTTGGTGCAAATTATCGCAGTTTTCCACATCACAAATTGTTCGCCCGATGCTGATTCCGCAGTTTGTCCACTATCCACAGTTCCTGTGGAAAATAGCGTGTGGACACGAATGATCCAGTGTGCGACGACTCAATCCGAAGGATGAGATCACGGGTGTGGAGAGGTGGAAAGGAATGTGGGCTATGTGTTGACCAGAACTTGACGTAGCGATGATTCGTCGACCCCCACAGTCCAGCCCGCCGCATCGTTTCCGTGCGCAACCCCGATCTTACTGGGCAGTGCCAAGCGGATTTCGCCCCCGCGGACCTTCTTGTCCGACCGCATGGCCTCGATCAGGTCATCCACGCTGCTTCCATCGGGTCGATCGAGTGGCAGATGCAGCCGTTCGAGAACCGTGCTGACTCGTTCGGCCGTCCCCGGCGCCGCGATCCCCAGCGTTTGCGCGAGGCGCGACTCGTATACCATCCCCATCGCCACGGCCTCGCCGTGCAGCACCTCGTACGTCGACGTCGCCTCGATCGCATGACCGATCGTGTGACCGAAATTGAGGATCACGCGCTTGCCCGCCTCGCGTTCGTCCTGAGCAACCACGTGGGCTTTGATCTCGACCGAGCGCTGCACGAGGCGCTCCAAGGCGCGGGCGTCCTTTGCGAAGATTGCCGCGTACTCGTGCTCGAGAAACGAGAAGTACTCGGCGTCGGCGATCACGCCGTGCTTTACCGCTTCCGCGAGACCTGCCGAGAGCTGCACGCTCGAGAGCGAGCCCAGCAGGTCGAGATCGGCGACCACGACGCGCGGCTGATGAAACGCCCCCAGCAGGTTCTTGCCGGCGGGCACATCCACGCCCGTCTTGCCGCCGATCGACGAATCGATCATCGCCAGCAGCGACGTGGGGACCTGGACCAGCGGCACGCCGCGCAGATACGTCGCTGCGACGAACCCGCCGACGTCGTTCACAACGCCGCCACCGAGCGCGATCACAGCGCAGTCGCGGCCAAAGTGCGCGGCCAACATTTGATCGGAAATCATTGCCCACGTCTCTCGCGTCTTGCTCGATTCACCGGCGGGGAACGTGAACAGCTCTACCGGACACCCAGCACCGGAAACCTGTTTCGTGAGCGACTCGCCATAGAGCTTCCCGACGTGGGAATCCGAGATGACCGCATATGCGGCCGCCGGGCAGTCGCGCGCCAGGATCGTGTCCAGCTCGCGGACGAGACCCGATCCAATGAGGATGTCGTAGGAGGCATCCCGCTGCTCCCGGAGCGGGACGCGGACCGTCACCACGCGATGTCGGCTTGGCCGGCCTGCTGGTTCACGGCGCGCGCGAGCACGAATAGCAGGTCCGACAGGCGATTGAGATAGTGAATGATGACGGGATTGATCGTCTGGTCGCGCGACAACGCTACCACGGAGCGTTCGGCGCGCCGGCACGTCGTGCGGGCCAGGTGGAACGCCGCGGCTTTTGGCGTCCCCGCAGGCAGGATGAAATTCCTGAGCGGCGGCAATTTTGTCTCGTGCGCGTCGATCCAGTCTTCCAACGCGCCGACCGCGGCGGGGCCAATGGGCGGGCCGCGCTTGGCTCGCACCGTATCCATCTTGGCGGGATCCGGCGTCGCGAGCTCGGCACCGATGGTGAAGAGATCGCGCTGCATGGTTTGCAGCGCCGCCGCCAGGAAGTCCGCCGGGTCGAGCGCCGCGGCGAGCCCGATCGCGGCGTTCACCTCGTCCACGTCGCCGTACGCGCGCACGCGCGGGTCGTCTTTGGAGACGCGGCCGCCGCCGAATAACCCGGTCTCTCCGGCGTCACCTGTTTTGGTATAGATCTTCATGCATTCCTTGGATAGTGCGCACCGCGCACCGTTTGCAACGTATCGTCACGGGCAACGAAGCGCGAGCGGCTGCGCCGCCACGACGCGCCCGGTCTCGGGATCGACAGCGGTGGCGCGTGAATCGCGCGGCGCAACGTCGGCGATCTCGTCGAGCAGCAGGAATACTCCTTTCCCCTCGCCGGCCACGGCGCCGCGGAGCGAATACCGGCTCGCCCCGGTTCCTGATGCCATCATGCCATTCGCGAGTCGCGAACGCACCGGCCGCACCACCCAGCGGAGGTTCCTGGCGCCGGTGTCCGTGACTGCCACGCCGGTGACCAGCAGTGTGTCGTCTTCGGCTCCGAGAAAGCGCGCGCGAAACCCGACGGCATACCGGCCCTTGCTCACCGTGATGACTTCACCGGCGTCTGCCGCCTTGTCGGGGTCGAGCGTGAACGACCCGAGCAGCGTCCCACGGGTCTGGGCGCGCTGCGCCACCTGGCGGACGAGCTCGAGCGCTTTCGACCGCGAGAGCGAGGCGCCCTGAGGACGGGCGCTGTTCGCATAGGGTGGCCCGTCGAGCAGCGCGACGACCGTGACGTGAGACGGCGGCGTAATGCGTCCCGCACCGCTGCCGGGCGGGAACGCCAGCACCAGCTCGGTCACGACGCTCGTGGCTCCACACGTCTGCGCGGCGTGGAAGCGGACCAGCGTGAGCCGGGCGGGCGCGGCGCCGCGGGCCGACAGCACCGTCGCGCCGCGCACAGTGCGCGGTTCCACCGCGATGAGCGGATGGCCCTCCAGGGTATCCTGCAACCGGCCGGAGCCGGTGAGCTCGCGGTAGAAATCACGCGCAAAGCGGTCATCGGCCACGAAGACGTGCGCCTCGCCGCCCAGGCTCCATCCCAGCGCGGCGCGGGGTCCTCCTCCGCTGCTGGCGCACGCCAGTAGCCCGAGACCGATTAGGACGCTAGCGTTCGCGCGATGCAAGACGCGAAAGATATCACGATCATCGGGGCGGGCCCGACGGGCCTGTTCGCCGCGTTCTACGCCGGCATGCGCGGCGCGTCGCACCGTCTGATCGACAATCTCGATCAGGTCGGCGGACAACTCACCGCGCTGTATCCCGAGAAATACATCTTCGACGTCGCGGGCTTCCCGAAGATCCTCGCCAAAGACCTGGTAAAAAGTCTTGCGGAGCAGGGCCTCCAGTGGAAGCCTCAGGTCCGGCTCGGTGAGAAAGTCGCCGGGCTGCGGCGCGGCGAGGAAAACGGCAAGCCCGAGTTCACGATCGCGACCGACAAAGACGAGTATCCGTCGCGCACCGTATTGATCGCCGGCGGGATCGGCGCCTTCACGCCGCGCAAACTGCCGCTCAAAGACGTCGACCGGTGGAACGACAAAGGGCTGCACGACCGCGTGCTGAATCCGCAGGTGTTCGCCGGCAAGCGGATCCTCATCGTGGGTGGCGGGGATTCCGCGTTCGACTGGGCCGTGAACCTGCTGGGGATAGCGAAGTCGATTGTGATGATTCACCGGCGCGACGGCTTCCGCGCGCATCAGGCGACGGTCGATCAGGTCCAGGCGCTGGCAGCCGCCGGCAAGATGGAGCTCCGCACATTCTGGGAGCTGAAGGAAATCGCCGGATCCGGCAGAATAGAGCGGGTCACGATCGTCAATAACAAGACCAAGGACGAAGAGACACTCGTTATGGACTGCGTGATTCCGCAGCTCGGTTTCATCTCCTCACTCGGCGCGATCGCCGAGTGGGGGCTCGAGATCGAGAAGGGCGACATCAAGGTGGCGCAGACCATGGAAACGAACATCCCCGGCATCTATGCCGCCGGGGATATCACGACCTATCCGGGGAAGCTCAAGCTCATCGCAACGGGGTTCTCCGAGGCCTGCATTGCCGTCAATCAGATCGCGCACTTCTTGAATCCCAGCGCGAAAGTCATGCCGGGGCACTCGTCGAACATGGCGCTCTTTGGGCAGAAGGACGACTGACGTCACCGTGCCAGTTGCACGACCAGCGAATCAATGTGGGCGAGCATCTGCCTCGTCGGTACGTTGTGTGCGTTTGCCTGAATCGAGAATGTGATTACACGCCCATTGGCTTTTTCGATGTAGCCTGACAGCGTGTTCACCCGGTTGATCGATCCCGTTTTTGCGAGAACGCGCCCCTCCAGCGGCGTTCCCTGAAAGCGGCGCTGCAGCGAGCCGCGCTGCTGCGCGCGCGGCAGGCCGGCGATGAAGGGCGCGCGCTTGGGGTGGCGATACATGTAGGTCAGCAATTGCACGAAGGCGTGCGGCGTCACGAGATTCCCGGCCGACAGCCCTGAACCGTCTTCGAGCGCGAACGCGGTCGAGTCGATCTTGACCGAATCGATCAGGAATTGCTTCTCGATTTCCAGTCCCTTTGCCCAGCTGCCCGTGTCGCCCACCTCGCGCCCGACAGTCTTGAGCAGCATCTCGGCGAACCAGTTCTGGCTGGAGTTGAGGATCGGGAAAATGATGTCAGGCAGCGGCCGGCCGTGGTACTCGGCCAGCGGGTTGCCGCAGCAGCGCAGCGCGCGATACGCCATCGAATCGGTCGTGCCGGCGGAGCCGCCCTCTACGGCGATGCCCTTCCTTTGTAGCGACTCCTCCAGGGCGCGCGCCGCATACAGGTTGGGATCGGGCAGCGCAAAGCTCTCGATCCAGGGCGTCCGGCCCAGGGCCACCGTTCCCTCGGCCCAGATGTCGAGCGTGCCCGGTTTGCGAAAGAAATTGTCGCCAATCGTGGTTCCGGAGTCCGCCGGCACCGTACGCGCCCGATTCTCGAACGTGAACAGGCTCAGGGACGGATTCCAGGTGATCGTGGGCGGCTGATCGACGGCGGCGCCCGGCGTGATCTGGAAGTCCACGCTGTTGTCGTGAAAACCGAGTCCTGAGACCGGCGCCGCATACCACCAGTTGAGATCGAACGAATTCCATCCCCAGTGCGTCAGCGTCGGCTCGAAATACGATCCGTCGCCCACGATCCTGCCCGTCACCCGTTTCAGGCCATGCACCCGCAGCGATTCAGCGATCGCGTCCACCGCGGTCCAGGTGGAGTCGCAGCCGCCGGGCGCCAGCGTATCGACCGTGTAGCAGCGCTCCGACCAGGTAGGATCGCCGCGTCCGTAGAGAATCAGGTCGCCCTGGAGC
>DASZCG010000292.1:0-8393 GCA_035943355.1 Gemmatimonadales bacterium | reverse complement strand
AATCGCCCTGCAGGAGAGCCAGTGGCCGGGCGTAGACGCGGTTCGTCTGGAACCCCTGCGCGCCGGGCCGCGACACATTCCACACGCACGTCACCTGGCCCCAGCCGTGATTGTCGCTCGCGCCGACCACGAGCAGGTCGTGACCGGTCGCGAGCGTCAGCACGTCACGGCGAACCGCCGACGGGAATGCCAGGGCCTTCGGCGCGCAGTTGACGATCTCGAATCCGTTCACGCCCGACACGACGAGCCCACCCAGGTCATCGCCGTAATTCCGCCAATACTCGGGCAGGGACGCGATGCTCAACGCGCCCTGACGCTCGATCGCGGCGAAGATTCGCATCATGCGCGCGGCGTTGTCGCCGAAGCTGTCGCGTGCGATCGGCTGGACCGGGCCGATCGCCACGAGGTGCAGGCGGTACACACTCCACTCGACGCCAGGCAGCACGTTGATGCCGATCCCCGGCGGCGTGGGAAGCGAGCCATCGTAGATCACGTTGTGGTCGGTAACGTAGGTCGCCTCGAAACCCTGTCGCTCGTGCCATGCGGCCATGCGCGCCAGCGTCCAGCCGGGGCGCCCGTCGTGCGATAGCTCGGTGTGGGTGTGATAATCGATCACGGTGCCGGTCGCGTCGCTCGTCGTCAGGCGCGGCACAGGGCGGGGGAGCAGGACGGCGGCCGCGGCGAACAGGATGAACGCCACCGGCCCCGCGAGCGCGTGGGCGACTCGCCGCCGCATGGTTCCGGGAGAGCCGCGCAGCGCGCCCCACGCCGCGAGCGCCAGCATCCACACGACGACCGCCCACTGCGCGCGGGCCAGGCTGAAAAACGTGAGGGCGTCGAGCGTATTCGAGAGCGGCGCAAACATGACGTACAGGGTGGGCCGGTCGAGATCCACATCACCCGGTGCCGACCCGGTCACGGCGTCGACGAGAGAGGGAAGCGGGTGAATCGCGGTTACGAACAGCAGGACCACCAGGGCGATGGCAACCGGGTGGCGGCGCAACAGGTTCACTCGCAGATTCCCCGCATGTCGGGTCGGATGGAAGCTACTGATCGGCGGGCCCGGACGCGATGACGCCGGTGCCGCACCAGCGCATTGCCGATCTGCCCACGCTGGTGCTGGGCCCGTTTCGGGATCGCAGTGACAGCGAGTGGGAGCGCGGGCCGGCGGGAAAATGGACGCCCGCGCAGATCGTGGAGCATCTCGCGCTCGGCTTGAATCTGAGCGCGGCAACGTTTCAGGCGCGCCGCAATCACGCGCCGATGTCTCGCCGACCCCGCACGCCCGCCGAGCAGATCGCCAAGCTCTTCATTTTCGGATTGCGCTGGTTTCCACCCGGGCGGAAGGCGCCGGAACGCGCCACGCCGGCCGCGCAGATCAGCCGCGCGAGCGCCGAGGCGCATTTCCTGGCCGGCATCGCGGCCTGGGATCAGGTTGACCGGGCGCTACTTCCCGCGCGACGCGCCGATCTGTTCGTGAAACACCCCCGCATGGGCGACCTCACCGTCGAGGAGTGGATGTACTTCCACGTCATCCACGCGCGCCACCATGCCCGGCAAATCCGGCAGCGTCTTGGAGCATGAGCCGCAAGCGTGAGAAAGAGAAGGTCGTGATCCGGGTGCCCAATCCCGACGCGCCGGTGAAGGAGCGGTTGCGCACGCCGCCGCACAAGGTGCACCGTTCCAAGAAGAACTACCGTCGACACGGGAAGCATCGGCGCGGCGTCGATGCGGACTAGGATTCGCAACCGCCTTCATCAAGGCTCACAAAGGGTCGGTTTTTTCATTGACAAGGCGAGTATTGTGCCGTAGATGTGCAGTGACGTGACCCACCGTTGTCCGGACCGTCGTTCAACGAGGGGAGGTTGCATGGTTCCGCGGTTCGTGAAGGCGGCCGCGCCGGTAGCAATGATGATGTGCGCGGCCATGAAGCCCAGCCACATTCCCGCCGCCGTAACGTCCTACGAAGCGCATTATGCCAGCGCCCGTCTCATTCCCGCCTTTGCCCGCAAGTATGGTCTGCGCTGCTCCGCCTGTCACACCATCTGGCCCGAGCTCAATGCTTTTGGCCAACGGTTCAAGGACAACGGATACCAGCTGGGGAATGATCGCGACTCACCGATCTGGCAAAGCAACAGCTACTGGCCGATCTCGATGCGCACGACTCCGCAGTTTCACATGGAGAACACGACGCACCAGCCGATCGATCCGAGCCCGAGCGAGGCGACGATCACGCAGACGGGATTCGACCTGTCCGGCGTCGACTTCCTCCTGCTCGGCACGTTGCACAAGAACATCACGTTCGGTCTCGTGCCGACGTTGGACGCGGACGGCACTACCGGCCTCGAGGCGGCGTTCGTGCGGTTCGACAATCTCGGCAGCTCGCCCTGGGCCAATCTGAAGGTCGGCAAGTTCGAGCTGGACAATCTGCTCTCCGAAAAGCGCTTCACCTGGCTGTCGAACAACGGCGGATTTCTGTACGCCTATCACTACCAGCCCGCCGGGAGTGTCGACAACTACACGTTCGGACTCGGCGACAACCAGATCGGCGCCGAGTTTTCCGGCCACTCGATCAACAGCTACACACGTTATAGCGTGGCCCTGCTGGCCACTGATGACGGGGAGGCCGGACTGACGAGCGGCAAAGGCGTGGACGCGATGATGACGCTCAGTCAGGCCTTCGCGGTGGGGAGCGGGCTGGGGCCGCAGCGGGTCGGCGTCTTCGGCTACCTGGGCCAGCGTCCGACGGCCTTCGAGACGATCGGAGGCAATCCGATTCCAGGCACCGGCTCGGCCTTTGAGTCGTTCGTACGCGTCGGGGCGACCGCGCAGCTGTGGTTTGGTAACCTCGAGCTGCTTCCGCTGGTCTCTCACGCATCGGACAACGCGGCCCTCGGCGGCAGCACGCAGAAGCCCGCCTGGAATACCGCGCTGCTAGAGGCGCATTACGTGGCGCACCCGCGCCTGCTGCTGCAGACCCGGTATGAGATGCTGCGGATGTCGACGCAAGCCGATCCGGCGACGCCGAAGACCTTCGGCGACGCGGACGCGATGGTGTTCGGCGTTCGCTATTACCCGTTTATGCACAGCCGGGCCGGTATGGCGCTGCACGGTGAGTTTGCGATGACGAAAACCACCGGAATGGCGCCGCTCAGCGGCGACGGTTCCGGCGTCGACGCCCTCGATCCCGCGACGAAGGTGTGGAGCCGTAGCCTGCTGCTCGCCTTCGACTTCGCCTTCTGAGAGGAGCCCACAAGTGAATCCGCACACGCGCTGGATATCGGTGGTGACGGCTTGTGGCGCCGCACTCTTGCTCGGTGGCGCGACGCCGCTCGCCGCACAGGAGGCACACGTCGGCAACCTGACGGGACACGCCGCCGCCGGAAAACCGTTGTACACGCGCTACTGCGCCGGCTGTCATGGCGACGAGGGCGATGCGCTGGGCGAGAACGCCCAGTGGATCGACCCCAAGCCGCGCGACTTCACGGCAGGGGTGTTCAAGTGCCGCTCGACGGCCTCCGGCTCGATGCCGACGGATCAGGACCTGTATAACTCGGTAACGCGGGGCTTCGTGACGACGAACATGCCGCCGTGGGTCGCGCTCACGCCGCAGAACCGCGTCGATCTCGTAGCGTACGTCAAGACGTTCTCGCCGCGCTGGCGCAACGCCAAGTCGGCCGCGCCGCTCACGATTCCGCCGGAGCCCGCTCCAAACATTCAGGGCATCCTGCACGGGCGCGAGCTGTTTCAGCACTTGGAATGCTGGAAATGTCACGGGCCGGCGGGACATGGTGACGGTCCTTCCGCACACGATTTGACGGACAGCAAGGACAACCCGACCCGCCCGTACAATTTCCAAACGGGAACACGTTTCATGTGCGGCGAGACGAATCAGGACCTGTACCGGATCTTCATGACAGGGCTCGATGGCTCGCCGATGCCGTCGTTCGCCGATCAGCTGCAACCCGCGGAGGCATGGGATCTCGTGCACTTCCTGCGCACGCTGCAGCCGCTGCAGACGCGTGAGGCGGCGATCTGGCGGGAGTGGGTGGCGACGCACGGCCGCGAGCTCAAGCCCATTGGCCCAGAAGGAGGCGGTCGATGATTGCGCGTTTCACTACCTTGGTCGCGCTGGTTGTGGTCGCGAGTGTTCCTGCGCCGCGGCATCGCATCGCGGGCGCGACAATCAGTGGCAAGGTGACGTTTACCGGAACACCCCCCAAGGCCAAGCCGATCGACATGTCCAAGGAGCCGAACTGCGTGACGCAGCATCCCACGCCGGTCACGACGCAGGACGCGGTGACCGGCCCGGGGAATAGCGTGCGTTACGCCGTGGTCTATATCGCGGCGGGAGAGCAGAGCGTCGCGCAGGGGACGGATACGGTGCGCTACGATCAGAAGGGCTGCCTGTACATCCCGCACGTCGCCGCGATGCAGGTGCATCAGCCGCTCGTGATCTATAACGACGACCCGCATTCCCACAACATCCACCCGCTCGCCCGCGTCAACCCCGAATGGAACAAGTCGCAGCCCAAAGGCGCGCCTCCGATCCGGACCACGTGGGACCAGCCCGAGTTCATCGCCGTGAAGTGCAACGTGCATCCGTGGATGCACGGATACTTCGCCGTCCTGGCGACCGCGCACTCCGCGGTCACGGACTCCAGTGGTGCGTTCAGTCTCGAAGGGCTGCCGCCCGGCACGTACACGGTGACCGCGTGGCATGAGCGGTTCGGAACGCAGAGCCAGCAGGTGACGATCGCCGGCAGCGAGACGAAGTCGGCCAACTTCGTCCTCACCGCCCGGCCGTACTGATCGATGGGCAGGCTGTTCGCGGTCACGGTGACCGTGATCGCGCTCGTCTCGGCCGCGATCTTCGCTCTCCACACCTGGTGGCTGCCGATTGATATCTCGGCCCACGGCCGCCGAATCGACAGCCAGCTGAACGAGACGATGATCGTGGCGGGTATCCTGTTCGTCGCCGCGCAGCTGGCGCTGGCGTTCTTTGTGTGGCGGTTCAGCGAGCGGGGCGGGGTGAGGTCGACACGACCGATCAAGCCATTCCCAGGCGGCGCGGCGCCTATGGTCGTCATCGCCACCATCCTCGTAGGGATCGAGATTCTCGTGCTTACGTTTGTCGGGTCGAAGGTCTGGGCGAGCGTCTACCAGACGCCGGCTCCGGCTGGCGCACTGCAAATCGACGTGCTGGCCGAGCAGTTCGCGTTTTATGCCCGCTACGCCGGTCCGGACGGCAAGTTTGGCGGCATGCACCCCGACCTGATGAACGACGCCACGCAAAACTTCTTCGGATTGGACCCGGCGAACGACACCACCGCCCGCGACGACATCGTGGTGGGCAGTCTCGTGATTCCCGTCGATCAGGCGGTCGAGCTGCGGCTCCACACCAAAGACGTCGGCCATTCTTTCTACGTGCCGGAGCTGCGCATCCAGCAGGACTTCGTGCCCGGGATGGTGATTCCGCTCCACTTCACGGCGACCAAGACCGGCAAGTATGAGCTCGTGTGTACGCAACTCTGTGGCCTGGGGCACTACAACATGCGCGCGTACGTCGAGGTAAAATCGCAAGCCGAATTCGCGCAGTGGCTCAAAGCGCAGGCGGCCGCGTTATGACACACGTCGCCACCCCTCACACGCACGCACCGCCGCAGAGCTGGCTGCGGCGGCACGTGTTCAGCGTCGATCACAAGGTGATCGGCCGGCAGTATCTCGATCTCGCGTTGGTGGCGGTGTTCACCGGAATGCTGCTGTCCTGGCTCATGCGCTTCCATCTTGGCTGGCCGGATACGGCCGTCCCGGGTCTCGGGAAGCTCGCTCCCACGGGAGCGGCGGGCGGCGTGATCACGCCGGAGTACTACCTCGAACTGATGACGATGCACGGCACGATAATGGTCTTCTTTGTTCTGACGACCGCGCCGTTCGCCGGCTTCGGCAATTTCCTGTTGCCGATCCAGGTCGGCGCCGAGGACATGGCGTTCCCGCGCATCAACATGATGTCGTTCTGGGTGACGCTGCTCGCCTTTCTGGTGCTGATCGCGGCGTTCTTTGTCGGCGACGGACCGCCGCTGTCCGGCTGGACGGCCTACGCGCCGCTGAGCGCCGTCGGTAAAGACGCGGGACCCGGGCAGGGATCGGGCCAGACGCTGTGGGCGATCTCCATCTTGATCTTCTGCGTCGCGCAGCTGCTGGGTGCGCTCAACTTCATCGCGACGACGCTCGACCTGCGGACGAAAGGGATGTCACTCGCGCGCCTGCCATTCGCAACGTGGGCGTGGTTCATCACGGCGGTCATTGCGCTGGTTGCGTTCGCCGTGCTGATGCCAGCGTGCATTCTGCTCATCCTCGACCGCGTCGCGGGGACGAGCTTCTTCATTCCAGCGGGGCTCGTGATCAGCGATCGCCTGCAACCGCACATGGGGGGGTCGCCGCTGTTGTGGCAGCACCTGTTCTGGTTTTTCGGCCACCCCGAGGTCTATATCGCGATCCTGCCCGGTTTCGGGATCGTGTCCCAAATCCTGCCGGTGTTCGCGCGCAAGCCGTTGCTCGGTCCCCGCGTGTTCGTCACCTGCCTGGTGGCGATCGCATTCCTGAGCTACACGGTGTGGGGCCACCACATGTTCTTGAGCGGCATGAATCCGTTCTCCGCGACGCTGTTCTCGGTGCCGACCCTCGTGATCACGATTCCAGCCGCGATCATCACGCTCCTGTGGATCGGGACGGTGTACGGCGCGCGCCTCCGCCTGACGAGCGCGTCGCTGTTCGCGCTCGGCTTCGTCTCGGTGTTCGTGAGCGGCGGCCTCAGTGGCTTCTTCCTGGCGCAACCGTCGACGGACATTTATTTGCACGGCACCTATTTCGTGGTCGCCCATTTCCACTTCGTCATGGGCGTCGCCGCCATGTTCGGCATCTTCGCGGGGACGTATTTCTGGTTCCCCAAGATGTTCGGCCGCATGATGAGCGAAACGCTCGGCAAATGGCACTTCTGGCTCACCTTCATCGGCGTGTACGCCATCTTCATGCCGATGCACTATCTCGGGCTCGCGGGCAACGTGCGGCGTTACTCGGCGTTCACCGACGATTACCTGCAGCCGTTGATTCCGCTGCACCGCTTCATCACGATCGCCGCGCTCTTCACGGGAGCGGTCCAGCTGATCTTCCTGTACAACCTGATCCGCAGCCGGGTCCGGGGCCCCAAGGCGCCCGACAATCCCTGGGAGGCCACCACGCTCGAGTGGTCCACGTCCTCGCCGCCCCCGCACGACAATTTCGGCGGCCGGCGACCGGTCGTATCTCACGGGCCCGATGAGTACGGCGCGCCCGGACCGCGCGACTACGTGATGCAGGCCGACTCATGAGCACGACGATCGCGCCGCCGCCGCCCGCGCTGCCAATCGCGCGTGTCGCGACCGGGAGTGGGGGACCTGGTGGTTCCCACGTGGCTGAGACGGGCGTGTGGATCGGCATTGGCACCATTTGCATGTCGTTCGCAGCGCTCACGAGCGCGTTGGTGGTACGGGCGAGCGGCGCACCGGATTGGCAGCATCTGCGGCTTCCGTCGCTGTTGTATGTCAACACGGTTGCCCTGTTGGCGAGCAGCGTTACGCTGGAGCTTGCCCGGCGCCGGCTGGCGGCGATCGCCCTGTATGCCACGCTCCTGCTGGGATTGCTGTTCGTGCTGGGCCAGGTGCTCGCGTGGCGGCAGCTGCTCCTGCAGCAGCAGTCGCTGGCGAGCGGCCCGAGCAGCGCCTTCTTCTACGTGTTCACCGTCCTGCACGCCCTTCACGTGCTCGGCGGCCTGTGTGGTCTGGTCTACGTGCAGCGGCGCAGGGGAGCGGGCGTTTTGTCGGCGGCCACGTACAAGGCCGCCGCCCTCTACTGGCATTTCATGGCCGTGCTGTGGCTCTATCTCCTGCTCCTGCTAACGATCCGTGGTTGAGCATTCCGTATTCGCCCCCCCGCTCAGCGCGCACGCCGCCGGCAGCGAGCCATCGCCATTCGGCATCACGTCGCGCAAGCTCGGCATCTGGATGTTCATCGTCGCGGACGCCGCCACGTTCGCCGCGATGCTGTTCGTCTACGGATACGTGCGCGTCGCCAACCCCGACTGGACGCGCCCGTTCGCCGTTTGGCCGACACTCGTCAACGCCATCGTGATGACAGTCGTGCTGCTGACCAGCAGCCTGACCATCATCGCCGCCGTGCTCGCGGCGCAGGCCGGGCGACGCAACGCCGCGCTGCGCTGGCTCGGGGCGACGATGCTTCTCGGAGCGTCGTTCGCCGGGTTACACCTGCGCGAATGGCTCGCGATGATCGCCGAAGGATGGCGGCCGTTCACCAATCCGTTGGGCGGGTCTCCGCTCGTCGGCGGCACCTTCTTC
>DASZCG010000291.1:0-27859 GCA_035943355.1 Gemmatimonadales bacterium | reverse complement strand
GCCACGACCTACTCGATCCGTGGCGTCGTGGGCCCCCTGCTGCGCGACATGCTGATCCTGTCGATCTTCTGGGTGCTCTTGCTCTTCTACCGGCGCGAGACGTACCGCGACCAGCGCCAGATGGCGCTGATCGCGGGACTGTTTTCCCTGCTGCTGCTCCAGGCCGGCATCGTGGCGCGCTCCTATCCGAGCCATCCGGAAATCATCTTCATGCCGTTCGTGGCCATGATGATGACGGTGCTGTTCAACGGCCGGGTCTCGATGATCGCCGCGATGATTCTGTCGGTCGTCATCGGCTTGCAACCCGTCTTCCATGATGTCCCCGCACTCTTCCTCTGCGTCGTCGGCGGCGTGACGGCGGCGTTGTCGGTCAAGACACTGCGCAGCCGCAGCAATTTCTACGCGCCCGTGCTGATCATCGCGGCCGGCTACCTGATTGCCGCGCTGGCGCTGGGGCTTTCCAGCGGCTGGCCGATCGAAGAAATCGCGCTCCGCGGGCTGCTCGGGGCCGTCAATGGACTGGTCTCCGCCGGTCTCACGTTCTTCCTGCTCCCCGTCGCCGAATCGGTCACGCACATCACCACCGACCTGACGCTGCTCGAGCTGTCCGACCCGAGTCGCCCGCTGCTGCGCCGCCTGTCGCTCGAGGCGCCGGGCACGTACGCGCACAGCGTGGCCATGGCCAACTTGGTCGAGGCGGCGTGCAATCGTATCGGCGCGAACGGCTTGCTGGGCCGCGTCGGCTGCTACTACCACGACGTCGGGAAGGTGAAAAACCCGATGTACTTCGTGGAGAATCAGATCCCCGGCAACAATCCCCACGACCGGCTCAAGCCGCTGCAATCGGCGCAGATCATCAAAGCGCACGTGACCGACGGCCTCGCGCTCGCGGCGGAGGCCCAGCTGCCCGATTCGGTCGCGGCCTTCATTCCCGAGCATCATGGCACGACCGAGATCACCTACTTCCTCGACAAAGCGAAGAAGACCGACGGCGGCCAACCGCGCGACCCGGCGGACTTCACGTATCCCGGTCCCCGGCCGCGCTCGATGGAGACGGCGATCGCGATGATCGCCGATTCGGTCGAGGCAGCGCTGCGGGTGCTCGAAGATCTGACGCCGCAGAAAATCGAAGAAGCGATCGACCACATCGTGCGGACCAAAGTGAACGCCGGCCAGCTCGATGAGGCGCCGCTCACGCTGCAACAGATCGAACAGGTGAAACAGGCGTTCCTGCGCGTGCTCAGCGGGATGTACCACAACCGCATCGATTACCCGGAGTCCAGTGGCGGCATTGGCGCGACCTGGCAACCGGCGACGGCGCGCTAGCCTGGGGCGTGTCGCGCAACGCGTGTTGGCATGGGAGCGGGCGCCCGCGCATTCACACGTGGACATCACTCTCCTGTCGGCCCCTCGCATGCGGCGCCTGAATCGCCGCGCCACGGGACGGCGTGGCCTGACGGACGTGATCGCGTACCCGTTGCCCCAACCCGACGGCCGTCTGTTGGGTGACGTGTACATCTGCCCCGCGGCCGCGGCGCGGGTGGCCGAGAATGGCGTAACGCTGGGGGAGGAGCTCGTGCGGCTCGCCGTCCACGGCACGCTGCATGTGCTCGGCTACGATCATCCCGCAGGCCCCGGCCGCACGCGATCCCTGATGTGGCGCCGCCAGGAGCGGTACGTGCGCCGTCTGCTCCGCAGCCGCTGATGCTCACCGAAGCCGCGCTGCGCGTCACCGGGCTCGTCGTCGCCCTCACAGCCGGAATCTGGGCCGCCCTCCTGGCACTCGCCGAGGAAGCGGCGGTGGGCGAAGCCCTCCACACGCTCGGCGACGCGCCGCCGATGGCCGCCGAGCGCCGCGTGCCGCTGCATCGCGCGCTCCACGTCGCCCGGCTGGCGCTCCTCGTCCTCGGCGCCGTGGCCACGGCAAACGCCGTCGCCTGGTGGACGCGGCCGTGGGCCGCGGCGCTGATCGCGCTCAGCGTCAGCACGCTGCTGTTGTTCATCATCGGGGACGCGCTGCCGCGCAGCGTGGCCCGCCTGGCGCCCGAGCTGTCCGACGCGGCGCTGCCGCTCGCGCGGCGCACCGTCGCGCCGTTCGGCCCGCTCCTCTGGCTGCTGGCATGGGCGGATCGCGGCCTGCATGCCGTGGTCGAAACGCCGCGTCCGCTGCAGCCCTCCCTCGGCATCGCGCAACGCGACATGCTGCTCGGTGTGTTCACGCTCGCCGATACGACCGTCGATGAAGTCATGACACCGCGACTCGACATGGCGAGCGTGGATATCAGCGCGACGAACGACGAGGTGCTCGAGGCGTTCCGGCAGAGCCAGCACACCAGGGTTCCGGTACTCGATGGCTCGCCGGACAACGTCGCGGGGGTGGTCTTCGGCAAGGACCTCGTGCCTCTCGTCATGGGCTTCGCCGAGCCGGGGACGCGCTGGCAGACGTTGATACGGCCGGCGGCGTTCGTGCCCGAAACCAAGACGCTCGACAATCAGCTGCGCGACTTTCAAACCACGCCCGCTCACATCGCGATCGTCGTCGACGAGTTCGGCGGCACGTCCGGGCTGATCACCCGCGAGGACATCCTCGAGGAAATCGTCGGCGAGATCCGCGACGAGCACGATACCGAGACCTCGCCAGCGATTCGCCACGACGGTGCGCGCGTCTGGGTTGACGGCCGCGTGAGTCTCGACGAGCTGTCGACCGCACTCGGCGCGACATTTGCCCACCCGGAGGTCTCCACCGTCGGCGGGCTCGTCTATTCCGTGCTGGGGCGCGTGCCGCGCGCCGGTGATGAATTGACGATCGACGGCCACCGCGTCGTCGTCGAGCGCGTGGATCAACGCCGCGTGACTCAGGTCTCGTTCGAGAAACGATGAGTGTCGCGCTGATCGTCTTGCTGCTCGGCTTGCTGGTCGCCGGCATTTCCGCGGCGGTCGGCGTCGCTGCCGCCACAGTGAGCCAGCACGAGCTCACGCGCTGGGTGGCCTACAAGCTGCGTGGCTCCGCCGCGACGGCGAGCCTGCTGCAGAACCCGGGACGAACGCTCGCCACCGCCAACACGCTGACGACCCTGGGCGTGTTGCTCGCCGCCGGCGCGATCCCCGCGCTGCTCGCCGCCACCACGCCGACGTTCCTCGGCATCTTCACGGTGGCGGTCGGCGTGCCGCTGTTCATCAGTGCCGCCTACCTCGTGCCGCGCGTGCTGGGCCGGCGCTGGGCCGAGTCTCTCGTGAGCGGGGCGGTGCCGTGGATGGAGCGGCTGAACACCGTGCTTGCGCCGTTCATTCCCCGGCGCGAAGTCTCAACCCGCACCACCCTGGCCGCGCTCCTCTCGAGTGCCGACACCGACGCATTGGCGGGCACCGACGAGATGGCCGTGGTCTCCGGCGTACTGGCCTTCGCCGATCGTCCCGTGCGGGAGCTGATGGCGCCGCGGACCGAGATCGTCGCGTTCCCGGAAGGCATGCTGGCGGCCGAAGCAGCCCACGTCTTGCAGCAGTCCGGATTCAGCCGGTATCCCGTGTACCGCGGCTCGCTCGATGAGGTCGTCGGAGTGGCGCACACCCTCGACCTGCTGGGCCGTCAGCCCGAGGACCACGTATTGGTGCGGACGCCGTTGAGCGTTCCGGGGAGCATGCGCGGCGCCGATCTGATGCTCGAGATGCAGCGAGGAGGATTGCACCTTGCCGTGGTGCTCGACGAATTCGGTGGAACAGCGGGCCTCATCACATTCGAGGATCTCTTGAAGGATCTGGTGGGTGAGCTGTTCGAAATCCCGACCTTTGGCGCAGGTACGCCCCCCCCCCCCGCCCCCCCCGCGTCGCCCACGCAGACACGCGTCGTGGAGGTGGAGGGCAGCACGACAGCAACCGTGCTCGCGGAGTCTCTGGGCGTGACGGTGGGCGGAGCGGGAAGCGCCCAGACCGTTGGCGGCCTCCTCATCCAGGCTCTTGGTCGCATCCCGCGTGCGGGCGAGCGGTTCTCATATCAGGGCCTCGAGTTCGACGTGCTGGCCGCGAGCGCGACGCGCGTCGAGCGCGTCGCCGTACGACCGGGGCCGGTCCGTACCATCGCGCTGGGCGCCGCAGCAGGAGGCACTGCTGGGGCTGGGGCTGGGGGCACAGGGAGCGGCGGGAGCGGCGGGAGCGGCGGGGGCGCAGGCACGACGTGACCGATCCGACCGGAGGTCCTGACCTACGACTGGATGAGCTGAAGGAGCTCGCCGAGCAGGACGACCTGCGCGAGTTCCTGCACCGCGCGCAAAACGTCCATCCGTCGGATCTCGCAGACGTGTTGTCGGCGCTCGATGAGTCGACTCGCGTCCGGGTCATCGCCGAGCTGCCCATCGAGCTGGCCGGCAGCGCCCTCGCCGAAATGGAAGCGGTGGAACATCCCGAAGCAATGTTGATCGCGCTGGGTCCCGAGTATGCCGCCGAGCTCGTCGAAGAGATGCCGACGGACGACGCAGCGGATCTGATGGCGGAATTGTCCGTCGACGAGCGCGAAGCGGTGCTGGCGGACATCACCGATCGCAAAGAGGTCGAGGCGCTTCTCAAGTATCCGGAGGACTCGGCCGGCGGGTTGATGTCGACCGACGTCGTCAGCCTGCGCGACGATGCGACCGTGAGCGAAGCAGCCGAGGCGATTCGCAAGCAGTGCGCGGAGGACGAAAGCCAGCTCTATCAGATCTACGCGGTAGACAGCGACGGCATTCTGCGTGGTATCGTTCCGGTTGCGCGCCTGATCGTCTCGTCTCCGACCAAGCTGGTGCGTGAGGTCATGGAACAGCCGATCGTGCAGGTGCAGCCGCAACAGGATCAAATGGAAGTCGCGCGGCTGATGGCGCGCTACAACGTGGCCGCGGTCCCGGTGGTGGATGAGCGGGGGAAACTGCTCGGCCGTATCACGTTCGACGATGTCGTCGATGTCGTCGAGGCCGAGACGACGGAAGACATTTTGAAATTCGGCGGCATGGAGGCGCTGGACGCGCCCTACCTCAAGATCGCGTTCAGTCGTATGGTGCGGAAACGCGCCGGCTGGCTCGCGGCGCTGTTCCTCGGCGAAATGCTCACGGCGACCGCGATGGCGTTTTTCGAAGAAGAGATTGCCAAAGCCGTCATCCTCGCGCTGTTCGTCCCCCTCATCATTTCCAGCGGTGGGAACTCCGGATCCCAGGCGTCAACGCTGGTCATCCGCGCGATGGCATTGGGCGAAGTCACGCTGCGCGATTGGTGGCGCGTCATCCAGCGCGAGCTGGCCGCCGGGTTCGTCCTCGGCACCGTACTGGGGGTGATTGGCTTCCTGCGCATTACGCTGTGGCACACCATCACCGGTATCTACGGCGAGCATTATCTGCTCGTCGCGCTCACGGTATTCGGCAGCCTCATCGGCGTGGTGACCTTTGGGACGATGACAGGCTCGCTCCTGCCCTTTATCCTGCGACGCTTGGGATTCGACCCCGCGAGCGCTTCGGCCCCGTTCGTCGCTACGCTCGTGGACGTAACCGGACTCGTCATCTACTTCACCGTCGCAAGTATCCTCCTGCGCGGAACCCTCCTGTGACCGCCGTGCCGCCATTATCGTTAGACATGCGGCTCGATGCGTTGCTCGACGGACTGGGACGAGGCGATACGACTGCGCTCGCCCGCGCGATCAGCCTCGTCGAGAATCAACACGAGGGCTTTGAGCGCGTGTTGTCGGCCGTACACAAACAGGTTGGCAAGCGGGGCGCGCACCGCATCGGCATCACCGGTCCGCCGGGCGCCGGCAAGAGCACGCTCACCGAGCAGCTGGTGCGGGCCTATCGCGAGCGCGGCCTCAAAGTCGCCGTGATCGCCGTGGATCCGACGAGTCCGTTTACCGGGGGTGCGCTGCTCGGCGATCGCATCCGGATGGAATCGGTCAGCCTCGATCCAGGCGTCTTCATTCGGTCCATGGCCACCCGCGGCGCGCAAGGCGGCCTCGCGACCACCACCGAAGAAGTCGCCGACGTCCTCGAGGCCTTTGGGTTCGACCGGATCCTGATCGAGACCGTGGGCGTGGGTCAGACGGAGCTCGACGTCGCGGCGACTGCGGAGACGACGGTCCTGGTGCTCGTTCCCGAATCGGGTGACGGCATCCAGACCCTGAAGGCGGGGGTCATGGAGATCGCCGAGCTGTATGTGATCAACAAGAGCGATCGGCCGGGCGCGGACAAGCTGAAGCAAGAAGTGGAAGTGATGCTGGCGATCCGGCGGGGAAATGCATTCGCCCACGTCCCGGCGCATCATGGGCGGGCAGGCGGACGGGCGCGCGGGCGGACGGCCACGCCGCACAGCCCGGCTGATTGGGAGGCTCCCGTTCTCACCACCGCAGCCTCGAAGGGTGAAGGAATCGCCGGGCTCGTGACGGCACTCGACCAGCACCATGCATTTCTCGAGCGCACGGGAAAGTTGGTCGAGCGGCGGAAGCACCGCCTGGCCGCGCGCACCCGCGCGGTGGTGAATCGCGCGATTCGCCAGTGGGTATGGGATGAGACACAGGCTGAAGAGCTGGTCGCCAGGCGACTCGACGACGTGTCGGCTGGAACTCGCAGTCCGTACGACGTCGCCGCAGAAGTCCTCGATCAGGTGAGGAACGGGAAATGACCATCGACAAGAAGCCGCTCTACACGCCGGCCGATCTCCACGGCTTCGATCCGGAGCGGCAGCTGGGACGTCCCGGTGAGTATCCGTTCACGCGGGGCATTCATCCGACGATGTACCGCGGCCGGCTCTGGACGATGCGGCAGTTCGCCGGCTTCGGCAGCGCCGCGGACACCAACCGGCGGTACAAGTTCCTGCTCGAGCACGGGCAGACGGGGTTGTCGGTCGCCTTCGACTTCCCGACGCTCATGGGCTACGACTCCGACCATCCTCGCTCCGAGGGCGAGGTCGGAAAATGTGGCGTCGCAATCTCGTCGCTGGCGGACATGGAAACGCTGTTCGCCGGCATCCCGCTGGATCAGGTCTCGACGTCGATGACCATCAATGGCCCCGCGGCGATTCTGTTTTGCTTCTACGTGGCCGCGGCCGAGAAGCAGGGCGTGCCCATCGCGAAGCTGCGCGGCACCGTGCAGAACGACATCCTCAAGGAGTACATGGCGCAGCACGCGTGGGTCTATCCCGTCGAGCCCGCGCTGAAGGTCATCGTCGACATGTTCGAATGGGGCTCGCAACACACGCCGCTCTGGAATACGATCTCGATTTCAGGCTACCACATCCGCGAGGCGGGGGCGACCGCGGCCCAGGAGCTCGCCTTTACCCTCGCGAACGGCTTCACGTATGTCGAACGTGGTATAGCCCGTGGCCTCGACATCGATACCTTTGCCGCACGGCTTTCCTTCTTCTGGGACATTCATAACGATTTCTTCGAGGAGATCGCCAAGCTGCGCGCTGCCCGCCGCATCTGGGCCCGGCACATGCGCGAGCGCTACAAGGCGAAACAGGCGCGGTCCTGGATGATGCGCTTCCACAGCCAGACGGCCGGCGTTACGCTGACGGCGCAGCAGCCGCTCAACAACATCGTCCGGGTCGCCTACCAGGCGCTCGCGGCGGTGCTGGGCGGTACTCAGTCGTTACACACCAACTCGCTGGACGAGACGCTCGCGCTGCCCACCGAGCAGTCGGTCCAGGTGGCGCTCCGCACCCAGCAGATTCTGGCGCATGAAACCGGCGTCGCGGAAGTGATCGATCCGCTGGGCGGCTCGTACTACATCGAAGCCCTCACCGATCAGCTCGAGCGCGAGGCGGAGGCGCTGTTCGCCGAGGTCAGCTCGATCGGCGGCGTCGTCCGGGGAATCGAGAGCGGCTGGTTCCAGCGGCAGATTGCCCAGTCCGCCGCCGCCTTCCAGCGTCAGGTGGAAACAGATGACAAGGTCATCGTGGGCGTCAATGAATTCCTGTCCGACGACGATCACCCCGTTGAAATCCTGAAGGTGTCCAACGATGCCGAGGCGCAGCAGCGCCGCCGGCTGGTCCAGCTCAAAGCCGAGCGTGACACTGAGCTGGTCGAGCGGCGCCTCGCGGCGCTGCGCCAGGCCGCGGAGGCGGATCACAACGTGATCGGGCCGATGCTCGACTGTGCGCGTGCCTACGCCACCCTGTACGAAATCCGCCACGCGCTCGAGCGCGTGTGGGGAGCTTACCGCGAACCCGTTTTCTTCTAGACTATGAGCGCCCTACCTGCCGCGACAACCGACCAGAACGCCCGTGCCGCCGTCGAGCGCCTCGCGGCGATCGAACCCGGCAAGCATTGGGTGGTCACCTGCTACCTGAAGCTCGAGCCGCGCGATCGAAGCCGCGGCAAGTACCTCATCAAGATGAAGAACCGCGTGCGCGAGACGGAAGCCACGCTCTCCCGCCAGCCGCTCACGCATCAGGAGCGGGAGGCAATTGCCGCCGATCTCCATCGCGTGCTCACCTACCTCGAGGAGCCGAATCACCTGCCGCGGGCGCGCGCCATCGCGCTCTTCGCGTCGCGCGAGCTCGGCCTGTTCGAGGTGCTCCCGCTGCCCCACGTGCACCGGTCACGGCTCGCGCTCGAGCGCGAGCCGCTCATCCGTGAGCTGCTGGTCCTGGAAGAAGAGTTCGGCACGATTCTGACCGTGCTCTACGACCGTACGGCGGCCCGCTTTTTCGAGGTCACGGCCTACGATTGCGTCGAACTTCCGGGACTCGCGGGAGTCGATGCCTCGCGCGCGGGCAAATTCCACGGCGGCATGCAGCGCCAGGTCTTCGCGCGCGCCGGCACGCCGTCCGGGAGTGCCGGCGAGCACAACTATCACATGCGCATCCGCACCGAGAAGCATCGCCTGTACGCGCAGATCGCCGACCGCGTGTTCCAGATCAACCGAGAAAAGCCGCTGTCCGGAATCGCGCTCGGCGGCGTGGGCGTGGACGCCGGGGCCGTGATCCCGCACCTTCACAGCTATGTGCACGACCTGGTGCTGGGCGTCATCAAGCTCAATCCCAAGAAGGCGTCTCCGGCCGAAGTGCGCGACGCGACGTTGACGTTGCGCGAGGAACGCGAGCGCGCCTGGGAGCGCGCCCATGCGGATGCCGTCACGGACGGCGCCCCGCAGGGATGGGCGGTCAACGGCGTCGAGCCGACGCTCAAGGCGCTCGGTCGCGGCCAGGTGCGCACCCTGTTGGCGGACGGGCAGGACGGCGACACGCGAATCGATGAGGCGATAGAAGAGGCGCTACACCAGCGCGCACAGGTCGATGTGCTGTACGACGATACGGCACGGCATGTCGTGGACGGCCTCGCGGCGCTGCTGCGCTTCCGCTCCTGATGGCAAAGCAGGCTCGCCGCCGTCCGATCCGCATACTCGTCGCCAAGCCCGGCTTGGACGGGCACGACCGCGGCGCCAAGGTCGTCGCCGCCGCGTTGCGGGATGCGGGGATGGAAGTGATTTACACCGGCTTACACCAGACGCCCGAGATGATCGCCCAGGCGGCGATTCAGGAAGACGTCGACGTCGTCGGCCTTTCCATCCTGTCGGGCGCCCACATGACGTTGTTCCCCCGTGTGCGCAAATTGCTCGACGCGGCCGGCCGCCAGGACGTGCTGCTCACCGGCGGCGGCATCATACCGCCCGAGGATATGAGCGCGCTCGAGTCCCAGGGAACAGGCAAGTTGTTCGGACCCGGTACACCGACGACGGATCTCATCAAGTACATCGAGGAGTGGGCGGCGGAGCACGTCGCCGCGTGAGTCGCCTCAAGTCCCTCAATGACGAGTATCGGAAGCTACGTACCCGCCTGGAACAGGGCGGGGGCGCCGAGCGCGTCAAACGCCAGCACGATCAGGGGAAGCTGACCGCCCGCGAGCGCGTTGCCGCGCTGCTCGATCGCGACGGTCCATGGGTCGAAATCGGCTTGCTCGTCGCCTGGGACCAGTACGACGGCCAGGCGCCCGCCGCCGGGGTGGTAACCGGCCTGGGGCGGGTGGGCGGCCGTCCGGTCGTGGTGGTCGCGAACGACGCAACGGTGAAGGCGGGCTCGTGGTGGCCTGAAACGATCACGAAGATCCTGCGCGCCCAGGAAATCGCGATGCGGCAACGCATCCCGATCATCTACCTCGTCGATTCGGCGGGCGTGAACCTGCCGTATCAAGGCGGCGTATTCCCGGGTCAATATGGAGCGGCACGGATCTTCTACTACAACTCGATCATGCGGCGCTATCTGAAGGTCCCGCAGATCGCGGCCGTCATGGGACCCTGCATCGCGGGCGGCGCGTATCTGCCGGCCCTGTCCGACGTGATCTTCATGGTCGAAGGCACTGCATTCATGGGATTGGGCGGACCTAACCTCGTCAAAGGCGCGACCGGCCAGGTCGTGGACGCCGAGTCGCTCGGCGGCGCGACGACCCATACGGGCATCAGCGCGGTCGCGCACTATCGCGCGAAAGACGACACGGAGTGCATCCTGCGCATCCGGGAGTATGTGGGCCGCTTGCCGCACCAGGCGCCGGCGCGGCGCACGTATACCGCACCCAAGCGCGATACCAAGGCACTGTACGACCTGATTCCCGTCGATCATCGGATGAGCTATGACGTACGTGCCCTGCTCGAAGCGCTGCTCGATGGCGGCCGGCTCGACGAATTCCAACCCGAGATCGCACCGGAGATGATCTGCGGGCATGGGGCGATCGAAGGCCGGCAGGTCGCCGTGATCGCCAATGCGCGGGGCGTGATAAAGCCAAAGCAGAAAGGCGAAGTCCCCCGGATCGGAGGGATCATCTATACCGACAGCGCCGAGAAGGTGGCCTATTTCATCGAGAACGCGGATCGCGAGCGCGTGCCGCTGGTGTTCATTCAGGATGTATCGGGTTTCATGGTGGGTACGGAAGCGGAGCATTCCGGTATCATCCGCGCCGGTGCGCGCTTCGTCGAAGCCATGGCGACCGCGACCGTTCCGAAACTCGTCCTGACGGTGAACCATGCGTCCGGTGCCGGCTATTATGCGATGGCGGGGCAGGGCTTCGATCCCGACTTCATCGTGTCGTGGCCAACGGGTCGGATGGGAGTAATGGAAGGCGAATCAGCGATCCAGGCCGTGTATGGCGGCGACGCGGCCAAGCCCGAGAACGCGGCCGCAGTCGACGCCATGCGAGCCGACTACGAGCATCAGCTCGACGCGAAGTTCGCCGGCGCCCGCGGCTTTGTCGATGCGATCCTCACGCCCGACGAGACCCGCGACACGCTCGCGTTTCTCCTCGAGGTGTCTACCGAATTCACCGGCCCGCACATTGGGGCCTTTGCACTGCCGAGTCTGCCGTGATCAAGCAATGCGCCGTCGTGTTCCTGGTCCTCGGGACCGCGTGTGCCAGCAGCAAGGCTGTCGCGCCCAAAACCATGCCCCCCCCGACCCCCACCTCCACTCCCGCTGGACAGCCGCCGTCGACGGTATCCGCCACACCGGCGGATGGCAGCCGCGCCGGTGGAGCGCCCGAGCCGGAGGTCGAGCCACCCATCGCCTACATGCTCGGCCTCATGCCGCTCAAGAGTACCGGCATCGATCTGTTCCGCGGGCTGCACCCGACCTACGATGGTCGCGGCGTCCTGATCGCGATTCTGGACAGCGGGATCGATCCGGATGTGCCGGGACTCATCGCCACGAGCACGGGTGCACCGAAGGTCATCGAGCTGCGCGATTTCTCCAGCGAAGGGCGCATCGTACTCACTCCCTTTCCGGCCCCGACGGAGGGGGAGCTGAAGGGCGCCGGCCGCATCGCCCGCCTCACGACTGCGACGACGTGGTATCGCGGGATCTTCAGGGAGCTGCCCCTGGGACCCCCACCGGCTGCGGATGTCAACGGAAACGGGCGCCACACCGACGAATTCGCGGTCGTCGTGGTGAAGGCAACCGACGGCTGGGTGGCATTCATCGACACCAATCTCGACGGCTCGTTTGAAGACGAGATGCCGCTGCATGATTTTCGCCAGGGGCGCGAGATGATCGGGCTCGGCAAGAAACCGCTCACCATCGTCGCGAACTTCAGTGAAGCCGACAGCGTCCCCATCCTCGACTTGTTCTTCGACACGTCGGGACACGGCACGCACGTCGCCGGCATTGCGGCGGGCTACAACCTCTACAACGTGACGGGGTTCAACGGCGTGGCGCCCGGCGCGCAGGTTATAGGCCTCAAGATCGCAAACGACGCGCGCGGCGGCGTCACGGTGCACGGCAGCATGATGCGCGCGATGGATTACGCCGCACGCTACGCGGCGCAGCGCAATCTGCCGCTGGTGCTCAACCTCAGCTTCGGCGTCGGCAACGAGCACGAAGGGCGCGCGGTCATCGACTCGATTGTCGACCAGTTTTTGCTGACCCATCCGGATGCGGTCTTTACGATCAGCGCCGGCAATGATGGGCCCGGTCTTTCGACGGTCGGCTTCCCCGGCTCCGCCGATCTCGCGCTGTCGGTTGGCGCCGCGTATCCCGGCGTCTTTGCACAGGCGGCGCAGCCGGGCATGCCATCGCCGCGCGACGTCCTCGGGTGGTTCAGCTCGCGGGGCGGCGAGCTGGCGAAGCCGGACATCGTGGCGCCCGGCGTTGCGTACTCGACGGTGCCGCGCTGGGACACTGGCAATGAGATCAAGGGCGGCACCAGTATGGCGGCGCCACATGCGGCGGGGCTCGCGGCCTGTCTCATCTCCGCGCTGGGGCAGGAGAATCGGAAGGCAAGCGCTGCGGAGATCATGCAGGCGCTGCGGGTATCGGCGCATCAGCTGGGAGCTGCCCGCGTCATCGACGAAGGTGCCGGATCACCCGAGCTCGAAATCGCCTATCAGTGGCTCGAAGCGGGACACCAGGGCTCTCGGTACAGTGTGCGCGCGGGGACCGGTGTGTCCGCAGCGTTCCGCCGCGATGGATTCGCGAACGCGCAGGACACGGTCGAGACGTTCACCGTGCGCCACCTCGCCGGCCTGCGCGCCGCTCAATTCAGGCTGCGCAGTGATGTTCCCTGGCTCTCGACCGACGACACCGTGGACGCCGCGCCACGCGCGACGCAGATCCCGGTCACCTACCGGCGCAGCGCACTCTCGGCTCCCGGGGTGTACGTCGGCACCGTCACCGCACTGAACCCGGGCGATACGCTGGCGGGACCACTGTTCACGCTCGTGAATACCGTCATCGTGCCCGTCGATCTCGCGGCAAAGGTGTTGTTCGATGAGCGGCGCATGATTGCAGCGGCCGGCGTGCAACGCTACTTCCTGCGCGTGTCGCAGCCCGGCGCGACGCTGCGCGCCACTGTCACCCTCCCCGATTCGCAGGCGCAGCAAGCCACGGTCCGGCTCTATGAACCGAATGGTGAGCCCGCTCGCTCGGCGCCCGATGACATCGACATCGGCGAGCAGCAACCCGGGACCGCGAGCATCCTGGTCCGGGGTGAGGAGCTGGTCCCCGGCGTCTACGAGCTCGATGTCGTGGCGCCGCCGCTCAGGCCGGCAACCGCGACGGTGCGCGCCGATCTCGGTCCCGTAGCACTCGCCGCTGCGCAGCAATCTCTCGAGGCTTCCACGGTCTTCACCGGCGCCGCGAACAACGTGACGGGCCAGGTCATCCACCGGCTCGTCGGCGTGGAGCGCGCGTACACGATCGCCGGCCGCGGGCAACCCGCCGAGACGCTGCAGGTGAGGCCGCCGCGCTGGGCCAAGCGGATGGAAGTCGATGTCGACGTCTCACCCGATTTGTGGGACGAGATGACCGACTTCTCGATTACCGCGTACGACTCGCTCGGGCAGCAGCTACGCGGCGGCAACGAACCGATGAACTATGCCTTCGGACGACTGAGTGTGGCCCTGCCCGATTCCCTCAAGGGCACCCCTATCGTCATCGAGCTGTACCCCGCGTTCGCCCGGCTGCCGGGCCATTCGTGGAAGGGGAGCGCGCGAATTCGCTTCCTCGGGCTCGATCAGCCGGTCGGCGAGGGCGGCGAGCTGTCCGTCGTGGCCGGTGGACGCGCGGTCGTACGGCTGCCGAATCCGCCGGTGATCGAGAAACCGGAGGGATTCGCGGCGTTGATCGAGACACGCGTGACGACGCTTGCCGGAACGCTGGCGGCCCGGCGATTGGCGGTAGGCAGCGGCGCGGACGGAGTCCCCACCCGGTGACGGCTCGACCGGCGACGGTGCGCGTCGCGGCCGGGCAGGGATTCTGGGGAGACTGGTTGGAGGCGCCGTACCGTCAGGTGCAGGGTGGCCCGATCGACTACCTGATGATGGACTACCTCGCCGAAGTCACGATGTCGATCCTCCAGAAACAGAAGTCACGCGACTCGTCGCTGGGCTACGCCACCGATTTCATCACGCAGATGGAGCGGATCCTGCCGACCGTGATCGAGCGCGGCATCAAGGTCACCGCGAATGCCGGCGGCGTGAATCCGCGCGGCTGCGCGACCGCCGTCGCCGCGGTCGCGCAGCGGCTCGGCCTCGGTGGCAAGCTGAAGATCGGCATCGTCACGGGCGACGACCTGCTCGGCCGGCTCGATGGCCTGGTCGCCCGCGGGCACGAGCTCAGGAACCTCGATACCGGCCGACCGCTGCGCGATGTCCGCGACCGCGTGCTGTCGGCCAACGCCTACCTCGGCGCGGCTCCCGTCGTCGAGGCGCTGCGACGCGGCGCCCAAGTCGTGATCACGGGGCGCGTCACCGATACGGGACTGACCCTCGGCCCACTGATGCACGCCTTCGGGTGGCCCGACGATGCATGGGATCTCATCGCGGCGGGCACCGTGGCCGGTCATATCATCGAGTGCGGCGCTCAGGCGAGCGGCGGCAATTGCCTGAACGACTGGGAGCACATTCCCGATCTCGCCAACGTCGGTTATCCCATCGTCGCCGCACAGGCAGACGGAACGTTCGAGCTGGTAAAGCACCCGCGCAGCGGAGGTCGCATCGACGTCGCCGGTGTCACTGAACAGCTCGTGTACGAAATGGGAGACCCGCGCGCCTATATCACGCCCGACGGCGTGGCGGACTTTACGACGATCCAGCTGACGCAAGTGGCCAAGGACAGGGTTCGGGTGTCCGGTGTCAGAGGCAAGCCTGCGACCGACAAGCTCAAGGTCTCAATTGCCTACTTCTATGGTTACAAGGCGGTCGGCACACTGGTGTATGCGTGGCCTGACGCGCTCAAGAAGGCACAGGCCGCGGATCGGGTGCTGCGCCAGCGACTCACCGATCTCAAGCTCTCCTTCGAAGCGATTCGCACCGAGTTCGTGGGCGCGACGGCGACGCACGGTCCGCTGGCGCTCGCCGAGGTCGACGCGAAGGAGATTCCCGAGGTGCAGCTGCGCGTCGGGGTGCGTTCGCCCGACAAGGCGCCGGTGGATCGATTCACGCGAGAAATCGCGCCGCTGATTCTCAATGGACCACCCAGTGTGACGGGGTTCGCGGGCGGGCGCCCCAAACCCGAGGAGATCGTCGCGTACTGGCCGGCGCTGATCGATCGGAAGGTCGTGGAACCCAAGGTGGAGATCCTGGACGCATGACGGCGAGACGGACTGGACGGGCGAGACGGCCAAAGACGATCCGGCTCGTGGACATTGCTCATGCTCGGTCGGGCGATAAGGGCGATACCGCCAACATCGGGCTCATCGCGCGCAATCCCAAGGACTACCCGCTCCTGGTAACGCAGGTGACGGCCGCCCGCGTGGCCAGGCATTTTAAGGGCATGATCAAGGGACCCGTCGAGCGCTTCGAGCTGCCCAACCTCCACGCCCTGAATTTTCTGCTGCACGGCGCGCTCGATGGCGGGGGCACGATTTCCCTCAAGACCGATGCGCAAGGGAAGGTGTTCTCCACCGCGCTGCTGCGCCTGGAGATCGCGGTGCGCCGGTGAGCGACCGCGTGCTCGTCAGCGTGGCCGGGGCCATTCTCACGGCGACGCTCAATCGTGAGGACAAGCGCAACGCCATCGACACGGCGATGATCGACGCGTTGCTCGGCACGCTCGAGCGCGCCGACCTCGATGCCGCGGTGCGGGTGGTGGCGATCCGGGGCGCAGGACGGGACTTCTGCGCCGGGATGGATCTCAACGAGCTGCTGGCGTCCGCCGACCAGTCGCTCGACCAGAACCGCAAGGCTGCGCTGCATTTCGCCGAAATCTTCGTGCGCATGCGCCGTCTCCCCAAGCCGGTCGTGGCGCTGGTGCAGGGACGCGCCCTCGCCGGTGGGTGCGGGCTCGCGACCGCCTGCGATCTCATTCTCGCCTCGGAATCGGCCCAGTTCGGCTATCCCGAAGTGCAGCGCGGGTTCGTGCCGGCGATCGTCATGACGATGCTGCGCCGTACGATCGGCGAGAAGATCGCGTTCGATCTCGCGACGACCGGGCGTCTGCTCGATGGGACAGAGGCCGCCGCGGCAGGACTCGCCTCGCGGGTCTACGACGACGCGGACTTCGAGGAGCAGGCGGGCGAGGTGCTGCGCGTGCTCGCCGAAGCGAGCGCCTCGGCGCTCGCATTCACGAAGCAGCAGTTCTATCAACTGGACGGGCTAGATTTCGAAGCGGGCCTGCGGCTGGGGGCCGACGTCAACGCGGTAAGCCGCAGCACGCCTGATTTTCGGGCGGCGCTGAGCGCGTTTCTCAGGAAGTGAGGAGACCATGAGGAATCTGAACGTGCCCATGTACGATCCAGAGCTGGTTCGCCCGATGCGTGAGGAGCTCACGCGTCTGGGCTTTGAAGAGCTGCGCACTGCCGCCGCCGTGGATGCCGTCCTTACGACCGAGCGCGCCCCGACACTCGTGGTGGTGAACTCGGTGTGTGGCTGCGCGGCGCGCAACGCGCGGCCGGCGGCCGCGCTCGCTATCGAGCACGAGCGGCGGCCAGGCCGGCTCGTCACGGTGTTTGCGGGGCAGGATGCGGACGCCACGGCGCGCGCGCGCAGCTATTTCACCGGCTACGAGCCGTCGTCGCCGCAGATCGCGCTATTCAAGGATGGCCAGCTCGTGTTCATGCTCGAACGGCGCAACATCGAGGGACGGCACGCGCACGACATTGCCGCCGACCTCACGGCCGCGTTCGACAAATTCTGCTGACAGCGCCGCCGCCTGATCTCGCCGAGGCAATCGACGAGGCGTGGGCGCGGGTCAGTGCCGCGCCGGGATTCCTGACCGAGCGCGAAGCCCGGTTTCTCGCTCTGGTCGCCGCCTGCGCGCCGGCGCAAGGGACGATTCTGGAAATCGGCAGCTACAAGGGAAAGTCGACGGTCGGGCTGGCGTCGATCGCGCAGCGCTACGGCGTTGGTCCGGTCGTCGCCGTTGACCCGCATTCCGCGCCAGCGGTCACCGATTTCGGGCATGGCTCGCAGCAATCATCCTGGGATGACTTTTGCGCTGCACTGCGCGCCGCCGGAGTGGAAGGCAGTGTCGAGGCGCATCGCGCGTATTCACGCGATCTGGCACCACGCTGGACTCGACCGATCCGGTTTCTGTGGATCGACGGCGATCACACCTATCGCGGCGTGACACAGGACATGGCGCTGTTCCGGCGACACCTCGTGCCCAACGCTATCGTCGCGCTGCACGACGTGCTGCACACGTTCGAAGGCCCTATTCGGGTCTTCGTCGAGGAGCTGCTCGAGTCCGATCAATTCGGGGCCGCCGGGCTGTGCGGATCCATCGGATGGGCGCAGTACCGCCCGGCCGATGGCGTGCAGTGGCAGATGCGGCGGCGGGCGCTGGCGCGCAAAGCGGCGCGTCTGATCCCGTTCGTACGCGAGGGACGACAGCCGACGGGATTGGGGAAGCTGCGCTACAAGGTGTGGCGGGGTCTCGTGCCCCACGCGGCGCCTGACGCCGCCGCGTGGGTACGAGAAGTCAGCTAGAGGATTTTGCCGCGACGGACGCGGAAGTCCACGATCTGCTGCGTCCAGCTCCACAGCGAGTCCTGCCGCTCCATCGCGACGCCCTGGATTTCCCGGCGATGCCAGCCGGCCATCACCTGCTCATCCTGCGTCCAGATCTTCACCCGGTTGCGGGGGACGAGCTTCTCCCAGTTCTGCGCCACCTGCGGCTTTCCATACAACAGCCTGATGGTGACGTTGCGCGAGAGGTACTCGATCGGACTCACGTCGATTTTCGCATACAATTGCGCGTCGGGCATCCGCCCGGCGCCCGGGAAATCGGGAATGCCGTCGGAGAAGAGGACGATGTTGAGCGGGGCGAGCACCAGATTCTGCCGCTTGATGTGCACCGCGGTACGCTGGAAGAACGCGTTGAAATCGGTGATCGGGTCGTCCTCGGGGAACCAGCGCCGCAGGTCCGCCTCGATCTGGTCGGGCGTCTTGCCGCTGAGGTCCTGGATCGGGTGGAACGTCTTCGGCTGGCCGACGTGCTCACCGCCCAGCGAGCCTACGAAGACATCGGTCGCCGGCTTGAGGCCGCCGAGGGCATTGATGTGGCCATAGATGTAGAGCGCGGCGTAGTGCAGCGCGTCGTCGAACTGGCCGCTCTTGCGGAACGAGCCGGAGATGTCGAGCCCGACGACGATGGTCGAGCGCGCCGGCGGTGCGCCTTCCTTCGGCGCGCACCCCCCCGCGGCCAGGAGGCCAAGCGCCAGCAGCGCAGCGCGTTTCATGGTCGGGCCACCTCGCCGCTCACCCGAGCGGGGAAGTGCGTAGCCGAGAGCACCTCGTCGATCGACTTGAACGGCAGCGTGAAATGGCCGCGGCCGGTGAAGAGGACGAACAGGAAGTTCAGTCCCGCGGCCACGACCTGCAGCACCGGCAGGGACACCAGCTCGAACAGCTCGCGTGCCTCCTTCCGGAACCATTCGCGCTCGGCCTTGAGTGCGGCGATCGGACCCTTCCAGTAGTCGGTCATCTGCGGTGCGGGTGCGGGACCGCCGCCTGCGATCTCCAGCGGTTGGCGGCCGAGCAGCGAGATCAAAGCCGGCGCGCCGAAACGGCCGAACAGGAACCACGTCATGCCGCGCACGCCGACCCACCCCATGAATGCCAGCGCGATGGTACCGATGATGCCGAGCTGGACGCCCTGTTGCGCGAGCCACGGCGTCATGGCGTCGACCAGCTCGCGATACAGGAACAACACCTCGAACATCGCGACGGAGATCTCGACCAGGATCATGAAGATGATATTGCCGGTCTGGCGCTCCTTGATCGCGTCATTGAGCACCTGAATGCACGCAAAACTGCCCGCGATGATGATGGTGAGGAACAGCCACAGCATCACGATCAGGGCAAAGCCGTTGACCTCGTATCCGGTCAGGTCCGCCAGCAGCTCGCTGATCGTGGGCCGCAGCGTAAACGTGAAGATAGTCCCCTCGACCATCGACCAGATGACGAGCAGGAAGAACGCGGGCCAGGGAACGCCGGGGCGGCGTGAGGTCGCGTCGAGCACGGCAAGCGGCGAGGTGATCGCGCCTTTGATCGTGCCCACGACGAGTCGCCCGCTCAACTTGATCAAGCCCCACACCCACCCGATGAGGACGATCAGGAAGCGCACCAACCCGGCCCAGTAGAACCACACCATGCGCAGCGCGTCCCACCACGCCAGCGCGACCGATTGCATCAAGGTGACGGAGCGTCCCAGGCGAAACGGGATCGTGTACAGGGACACCATCGTGCCCCACATCCCGGCGATGAACACACCCGCGGGCAGCAACAGCAGGACCGAGCTGCCGGCGAGCTCCCAAAAGGTCTGGCCCCGGAGCACGACTGAGAACACGTTGTTCTGGAACGGGACAATCCACGCCACGCCAGCGACCACCCACTGCACGAGCTGTTGGAGGACGAAACTCCACTGTTGGTTTTGTGCGGCGAGGTCTTGCATAGGCGCTCCAGAGAGGGTGGCCGGCGGGCACATTGTTATAAAACGCGCTCGGACAAGTCAAGCAAAGGGAGCGTGATGGAGGTCACTGGTACCCTGCGACTTGCGCAAAATGCCCAAACGGCGCTACTCATCGCGGTGTGTCGGATGACCAGAAGCGTTTGATCGTCGTGGGGGATCGTGTGCTCATCGCTCCCGAGGAGGGGGAAGAGCGCACCAACGTGGGTCTCTATTTGCCACCCTCCGCCATCGAAGGCAGGCAGGTACAGGGTGGTCGCATCATCGCGACCGGCCCGGGCACGCCGATGGCCGAGCCCGCGAGCATGGATGAGGAGCCGTGGAAGATCCACGGAGCGGACGTGAAGTACCTGCCCATGCAAGCCGAGATGGGCGATTACGCGTTGTTCTTCCGCAAGGCCGCGGTCGAGATCACGTTCGAAGGAAAGACGTATCTCGTCGTGCCGCAGGCTGCGATTCTCGTACTCGTACGGGGGAAGCATGGCTGACATGGGGTGGGCACGCAGTCGCGGTGATCGGGCGGAAGGGCAGGGACTGCGTCGCGGCGCCTGGTACCGCGTCGCCGAAGACGGCGGCAAAGACTACGTCGTGGTGGACGTGCACCACGTCGAGATTCGCATTCCCAAAAAGGACCTCGACATCCGCGGCCAGCGGCCGACCGCGTGGAGTGTGGTGCGGCAACCGCACCTCGTGTGCCCGGGCTGCGCCGCGCGCGCGGTCATTCCGGAAGGCATGAAGGACGCGAAATGCAACGAGTGTGGCCGCGTGTATCCAATCGACTGGAAGGACGCGAGCTAGAGCTCCCGAGCGGGGTCGGTGGAGGAGTCTCCTAAGGCCGCGGCGCCTGGGACGCCGGCGGCGCCGCGGGCAATTGCATGTGCAGATTGTGAACGAGAAACGCCCAGCGATCGGTCTGCTCCTCGATGATCTTCGCGGTGGGCTTCCCGGCTCCGTGACCGGCCTTCGTCTCGATGCGTATCAGCACGGGCGCGGGACCCGCCTGTGTCGCCTGCAATGCGGCGGCATACTTGAAGGAGTGTCCGGGCACCACGCGGTCATCGTGATCGGCCGTCGTGATCAAAACCGGCGGATACGTTCCCGGCTTCATGTTGTGCAGCGGCGAATACTTGTAGAGGAAGGGGAATTGGCCGACGCTGTCCGCCGAACCATACTCCGTGACCCACGCCCAGCCGATCGTGAACTTGTGAAAGCGCAGCATGTCCATGACGCCGACGGCGGGAAGCGCCGCCCCGAACAGGTCCGGCCGCTGGTTCAGCACGGCGCCGACGAGCAGCCCCCCATTCGAGCCGCCGCCGATCGCCAGCTTCGGCGATGACGTGTAGCCTGCGGCGATCACGTACTCGGCCGCCGCGATGAAGTCGTCGAACACGTTTTGCTTGCGGTCGAGCATCCCCGCCTGGTGCCACTCCTCACCGTACTCGGAACCTCCCCGCAGCACGGCCTGCGCGTACACACCACCCATCTCCAGCCAGTCCAGCACACCGATCGAGAATCCCGGCGTCATGTTGATGTTGAACCCGCCGTAGCCGTAGAGGTACGTCGGATTCGATCCATCCTGCTTGAGTCCCTTCTTGTACGTGAGGAACAGCGGCGCCCGCGTGCCGTCCTTGCTGCGGTAGAAGACTTGAATCGTCTCGTAGCCGGATGGATCGAACGCAATCTCTGGCGCTTTGAAGACGGTGGACCGTCCGGTCGCGAAGTCATGCCGGAAAATCGTCGTCGGATACAGGAACGAGGTGAAGGCGTAAAACATCTCGCTGTCACGCCGCTCACCGGTCACCTGCGCAATCGAGCCGAGCGTCGGGAGCGCGACGTCGCCCGTCGGCTTTCCGTCGAGCGCGACCAGCTTCAGCTGTGATGCCGCATCGTGGAGATAGCGCAGCACGAACGTGTCATGAATGATCTGCGAGCCTTCGAGCACGTCGGGGGCTTGCGCCACGATCTCGCGCCACGCGGTCTGCTCCGCGTGCCGCGTATCGACGGCGATCACACGCCCGCGCGGGGCGGTGTGGTCGGTCTGGAAATAGAAAACCGGCCCATCGTTGCCGAGGAACCCGTACGAGGCGTCGAAGTCGTCGAGCAGCCGCACGACCGGCGCGTCGAGCTTCGGCCGGTTCGCAGCGGCGAGGTCCTGGTAGTAGACGCGATTGCGCCGGTCGGTACCCAGCCACACGGTGTAGACCGCGTAGCGCCCGTCGGCGCTGACTTCGGCCGAGAACCCCCAATCGGGATGATCGGGACGTTCGTACACGAGACGATCCGCCGACTGATCGGTGCCCAGGCGGTGGTAATAGACTTTCTGGTTGCGATTCACTTCGAGCAGCGGATCGGCGCCCGCGGCGGGCTCCGGGTAGCGGCTGTAGAAGAAGCCGGCGCCGTCGTGAGTCCAGGCCGCGCCCGAGAACTTGATCCACTTCAGGTGATCGCCGCGATCTTTCCCCGTCGCGACGTCGCGGACACGGAACTCCTGCCAATCGGACCCGCTTCCGGAAGTGCCGTAGACCATCGTGCGGCCGTCCTCGGCGAGGGCGAGCGTCGAGAGGGCGACCGTCCCGTCCGCTGACAGGCTGTTGGGATCGAGCAAGACCTCCGGCTCGGCGGTCAGTGAGTTCTGCTTGTACAGGACCGCCTGGTTCTGGAGACCCGCATTCTTGAAGAAGAAGTAGCGGCCGCCCTTCTTGAACGGCGCGCCGTACTTCGGATAATCCCACAACTGCGTGAGCCGGGCCCGAATGCGCGCGCGCTCCGGAATCTGATCCAGGTAGGCGAACGTGACGCGGTTCTCGGCTTCCACCCAGTTGCGCGTCTCCGGTGAGTCCACATCCTCCAGCCAGCGGTAGGGATCGGCGACCTTGGTGCCGTGGTAGTCGTCCACCACGTCGCTCTTGCGAGCCGTTGGGTACGTGAGCGACTGCGCGTGGAGCGATGAAGTCATCAGCAGAGTCACGGGGATTAGGGTCTTGATAGGGTCCATGAGGCGTAAACGTGACCGTCTCCGCGCTTTTGGGGTAGGGGGTCTTCCGCCCGAGGACGATAATCCTTGAGACGTGCCGACGTTCAACGGGCATCTCGATGACGCACGACGAGTTTTAACAGAGCGCTTCGGTCATCCCCGCTTCCGCACCCACCAGCTCAAAGTGCTCGGCCCGCTGCTCTCGGGCCGGAACGTCCTCGCCGTACTGCCGACGGGAGCGGGGAAGTCACTGTGCTATCAAGTGCCCGCGTTGATGGGTGCCGGCCTCACGGTGGTCGTCTCACCGCTCATCGCATTGATGCAGGATCAGGTTGGCGGGCTGCGGCGCCGCGGCATCGCGGCGGCCTACGTGAACAGTCAGCTGGACGCCGCCCAGCGGCGCGTCGTGTTGGATGCCGCCACCCGCGGAAAGGTCTCATTGCTGTATTGCGCGCCGGAGCGGCTGCCGTCGCTGACGCGGAGGCTGTGCGCCGCCCACACCACGGTCGCGCTCCTCGCGATCGATGAAGCCCACTGCATCACGGAATGGGGCAGCGAATTCCGTCCACTCTATCGCCGCATCGGCGTCTATCGTTCGCGCCTCGGCCATCCGCCCACCATCGCATTGACCGGGAGCGCAACACTGGCCGCTCGCACCGACATCCTGCGCGTGCTGCGGATGCCGGACGCCGCCGTCATCGTCACCTCGTTCGACCGGCCCAATCTTGCCTTCGCGACACGCCGCATCCGCGACGATCGCGAACGCTTCGCCGTCATCCGTCAGCGGGTACAACGGGCATCCGGTGCGTCGCTCATCTACACGCCCACGCGCCGGCTGACCGAGCTCGTGACGCGGGCGCTGCTGCGGACGAGCATTCGCGCCGCTCCCTACCACGCCGGGCTGAGCGCCGGAGTGCGTCGCCGGGTGCTGCGCGCCTTTCTGGCCGATCGCGTCGGCGTCATCGTCGCCACCAGTGCCTTCGGCATGGGGATCGACAAACCGGATGTGCGTCAGGTACTCCACTGGGGTCCGCCGCCGACGCTCGAGGCCTATTACCAGGAGGCCGGCAGGGGCGGCAGGGACGGCACGGTTGCGGACTGCGTGATTCTCTGGCGGCGCGAGGACTTCGCCTGGGGCAACATCGATCCCGCCATGAAAAACTATGTCGAGTCTCGGACAAATCATCGCCAATTGATACTGGAGTACTTCGGCGAGCCCTGATCATATTTCGGGATGCACGACAGCCTCTATTTCTCCGACCACCATCTCCAGGTCCGCGAGATGGTTCGCGACTTCGCGAAAACCGTCGTCAAGCCGACCGCCCGCCAATACGATCTCGAGAGCCGCTTTCCCTGGGACAACGTCAAGCAAATGGCCGAGCTCGGGCTGTTCGGGATTCCGTGGCCGGAGGAGTTGGGCGGCTCAGGAATGGATTACCTCTCGTACATCACGGTCATCCACGAGCTCGCCAGGGTCGATGCCAGTCACGCCATCACGGTCAGTGCCCATACCACGCTGGCCACGTCGCCGATCATGGATTTCGGCACCGACGAGCAGAAACGGCGGTTCGTGCCGTTCCTTGCGGCTGGCAAGGTGCTCGGCGGCTTCGGGCTCACCGAGCCCGGCGCAGGCTCCGACGCCGGCGGTACCAAGACGACCGCGGTCGATCGCGGCGATTACTACGTGTTGAATGGATCGAAGATCTTCATCACGCACGCCGGCGTCGGGGAGATCTTCTGCGTCACCGCCCGAACCGACGCATCCGCCAAACGCACGCAGGGCATCACGGCGTTCATCGTCACCAAGGACACCTGCGACCTCGAAGAGACGAAGCGGGTCGGGATTGGGCATGCCGCAGAGAGCGAGCTGCCCAAGAACCGAGGCGTCCTGTCCGGAAAGAAGGAAGACAAGCTGGGGTGGCGGGCGTCGGACACGCGCGAGTTGATCTTCCAGGATGCGAGGGTGCCGAAGGAGAACGTTCTGGGGACCGTGAACAACGGTTTCCGCCAGTTCCTGCACACGCTCGACGGCGGTCGCATCGGTATCGCGGCGCTCGCGCTCGGCCTGGCGGAAGGCGCGCTGGAGGAGTGCCTCACCTACACGTCCACGCGCAAGCAGTTCGGCCGGCCGATCGCGAGCTTCCAGGGGGTGCATTTTGCCCTGGCGGACATGGCGACGGAGATCGAAGCCGCCAAGCAGCTCGTGTATCACGCGGCCTGGCTGAAGCAGCACGGCTATCCGTTCAAGAAAGAAGCGGCGATGGCCAAGCTGTACGCCTCGGAGCTGGGGATGCGGGCGACGACCAAGGCCGTGCAGCTCCACGGGGGCTACGGATACACCACGGAGTACCCGGTCGAGCGGATGATGCGCGACGCCAAGATCTGCGAAATCGGGGAAGGAACGAGCGAGATTCAGCGCATTGTCATCGCCCGGCAGCTCCTGGGCAGTCTGATAGATTGACCTAAGTCTCGTCTCATCCTAGCTTTGCCCTCATGCATTGGGCTTTGGCGCCTCTCAGCCGCCTTTCCAATCGAATCATCTCACTCCCCGTAGCACCGGGCGAGTTGGACTATTGCTGGGATAACCACAGGCTCCCCCACGGGTGCTTCCCGCAGGGGCGCGAGGGTAACTGCTTTGAAGCGCGAGATTCTGATCAGCGGAAGCCCGCGGGAGACCCGCGTGGCCATTCTCGAGGACGACCGTCTTGTTGAACTCCTGGTCGACCGCCCTGACTCCCGCCGTTCGGTTGGCGACATCTATGTCGGCAAAGTCGAAGCTGTCTTGCCCGGCATCCAGGCCGCCTTCGTGGACATCGGCGCTGAAAAAAGCGCCTTCCTGCACGCCTCCGACCTGATCGAGGCCGACGAAGACGAAGATCCCGAAGAGCGTGCGGGTGAGGCTGACGACGCCGACGAGGAAAACGGGAACGGGAATGGCGAAGGAAACGGGAAAGCCGTTGCGACTCGACGCGGCCCGCCCCGGTCGCGCCGCCGTCAGGCCCCCAACATCGCCGACGAGCTGAAGCGCGGTCAAACCAAGCTCGTCCAAGTCATCAAAGAAGCCATCGGCACCAAGGGCCCGCGCGTCACCGCGCAGGTCTCGCTCGCCGGCCGGTTCCTGGTCTACATGCCGTTCGCCTCCAAGGTCGGTGTGTCCCGCAAGATCGAAGCGCGTGAGCAGCGCGCCCGGCTGCGCGACATGGTCAGCAAGCTCGTCCCGGCCGATTCGGGCGGCTGGATCATTCGCACCGTCGCCGACGACCTGACCGAGGCGAGCTGTAAGCGGGAGATCGACCACCTGCTGGGACTCTGGAAGAAGATCAAGCGCAAGGCGTCGTCAGGTCGCGCCCCCCAGCTCGTCCAGCGCGAGACCAGCCTCACGCGGGGCATCGTGCGCGATCTCTTGTCGGACAAGGTCGATCTGCTGCTCGTCGACTCCAAGCTGCTCTACAACGAGGTGGAGCAGTACCTCAAGCAGATCGATCCAGAGCTGCTGCCCAAGGTCAAGATGTATCACGACGAGGCTCCGCTCTTCGATGCGTACGACATCGAGGCGGAGATCCGGAACCTGTTCAAGCAGCGGGTGGACCTGCCGACGGGCGGCTATCTGATCATCCAGCCGACGGAGGCGTTGATCTCGATCGACGTAAATACGGGCCGCTACACCGGCAAGCGCGATCCCGAGAGTACGATTCTGCGCACCAACCTCGAGGCCTCCCGCGAGGTCGCCCGGCAGCTCCGGCTGCGCGACATCGGCGGGATCATCGTGGTCGACTTCATCGACATGGAGACCAAGTCGAACCGCGACAAGGTGCTGCAGGAGCTGCGCACGCACCTCGGCCGCGACCGCGCCCGGACACGAGCGTTCGCGGTGTCCGAGCTGGGTCTGATCGAGATGACGCGCCAGCGTGTCCGGCCATCGCTCTGGCAGTCGATGACGACGGAATGCCCGACCTGCACGGGGACCGGCCGCGTCTTCCGGCCGGAAGTCGTGGTCCGGCGCATGGAGCGGTCGCTGAGACGGGCGGGCGCCGATCATAAGGAACGGCAGCTGTCGGTACGCTTGCATCCCGAAGTCGCGCTGTACCTCGTGGAGCAGGAGCCTAACTTCCTGCGACAACTGGAGAAGCAGACAGGCCTCGAGCTCGAAGTGCGCGACGATCCGATGATGCGGCTGGATGAGTTCCGGATGATGGCTCGACCGGCGGGGCGGGATGTCACCGAGCAGTACGCGGTCGCTTGACTAAGCCCAAGTGTCCATTTAGGTTCCGCGCCCTATGTCATACGCAATCTTCACCACCGGTGGCGGCCAGTTCCGCGCCGAGCCGGGTGTTACGATCAAGGTCCCGCTGCTCGATGCGAAGCCGGGGGATGAGGTCTCGTTCGATCAGGTGCTCGTCACGAGCGATGGCAAGAGTATCCAGACCGGCACGCCCAAGGTCAAAGGCGCCACGGTGACCGCCGAAGTGGTACGGCATGGCAAGGGCAAGAAGATTCGGATCTTCCGGTTCGCGCGCCGTACCGGATACCGGCGCAAGGCGGGGCACCGGCAGGACTTCACCGAGATCAAGATCGCCGACGTGAAGGTCGGCTGAGGATAGCATGGCTCATAAGAAAGGTGTCGGCTCTTCGCGCAACGGGCGCGACTCGAATCCGAAGTACCTCGGCGTGAAGCGGTTCGGCGGGGAATTCGTGCGGGCCGGGACCATCATCGTCATTCAGCGCGGCACCAAGTTCCATCCGGGAAAGAACGTGCGGCGCGCCTCGAACGACACGCTGTTCACGACCATCGACGGGCACGTCAAATTCGAGCACAAGAACAAGCAACGCTTTCAGGTGAGCGTGTATCCGGTTGCGATGAAAGAGGCGGCGAAGAACTAAGGGGCGGCAGGGGCGGCAATGGCGGCAGGGTTTCGAGCCCTGCCGTTTTTATTTGGTACTGACTAACTCCGACCTAACGCCAGATTTGGTCATGCCATCCTATGAACGACTGACCGCATGGAAGTTGTCCTATGCCATGGCGCTTCAGATCTACAACGCCACGGA
>DASZCG010000290.1:0-2593 GCA_035943355.1 Gemmatimonadales bacterium | reverse complement strand
GCGACGCTCGAGATCAGCCACACCGCCTGATCGTCGGGCGTGAACGCCGCTACGCCCCCGAATGTCTCGTCGGGACCTTCGTGACGAATCATCTTCCAATGATTGGAATCGTCCAGCACGCGGATCTCGTTGCCGCCGTCGGGCAGCGACGCCTGCGCCACTCGTACACGGAACGCGTTGTCCGCCGAGAAGCCGGCGACGTCGCCGGGATTCTGGGCAATCATGGTCAGCTGGCCGCTGGTGAGATCCAGACGATACGCGTCGTGGAAGCGCCGGTCGCGGCGGTTCAACGCGATCACCATCTCGTTGGGACGCGAGGGATCGACTGCCAGGATCTGAGCGGCGACGCTGTCGAATGGCGTCAGATCGCGGGTCGCGCGAGTGGCGACGTCGGTCTGAAAGACCCGATAGTTTTCGTCGCCGGCCTTGTCCTGCAGGTAGAGCACATGTTTCGAATCGCCTTGCCAGAAGTAAAAGCGAACCGGGCGAATCCGGTCGCGCGTGACCGGCCGGTCATCATTCTTGCCCACGGTGCGCACCCAGACATTCAGCACGCCGCTGTCAGGCGCGAGATAGGCCAGCAGCTGGCCATCGGGGGACAGCTGCGGGCCGGTGCGCTCGGGATTGTCGAATAACACCCGTCGCGGGATGAGCGGAGGATCCTGGGTGACCAGGATCTGTGGCACGACCGCAACAAGGAGGAGAATCAGCAGCAGGATTTTGGTGCGCATAGGGGCCTCGGCAAGGAGATCGGTGTCAAGCTTGGGGGCGAAATCCCGGACTGGCAACGTGCGCTCCGTGGCGTCAGGTTTTAGACGTTTGGTGCGGCTTTCAGCCCGCGACAATCCTCACTATCCGGAGAGTTTCGTATGCTGGTGCAACGCCGCGAGATGCTCATGTCGCTGGTCGCCAGTCTGGCAGCCGGATCGGCCCACTCGATATTTCCCGCCGTCGCGGAGGCGCAGCCACGGGTCCGCCGGATCCGCTCCCTGCGGTCGGCGACCGGCACTGTTGACTGGCTTGCCGTGCGCGAGCTCTTTCCGCTCGCGCCCGACTGGACGCACCTGTCGAGCTTTCTGTTTGTCTCGCACCCGAAGCCTGTGGCCGAGGCCATCGATCACTTCAGGAAGAAACTCGACTCTGACGCGATGTGGATCGAGATCGCTGCGTTCACCGATGCGGAGGGACATCCTTTCACCGCAGTAAAGCGTGCGTTGGCCGGCTACGTCGGCGGTGATCCCTCCGAAATCTGTTTGACCGCCAACACGACGACCGCTCTGGCGATGGCGTATCACGGCCTGCGCATTCGCGCCGACCAGGAAATTGTCACGACCGAGCACGATCACTACTCCCATCACGAATCGATTCGCTACGCCGCGGCGCGCTCCGGCTGTGGTGTGCGCTACATCCCGCTCTATGACACGGGCGCCTCAGCGAACGCCGCGCAAATCGTCGAGCGTATCGGGCGCGCCATTACTCCCAAGACGCGGGCAGTCGGTGTGACGTGGGTGGCGTCGTCGAGCGGTGTGAAGCTGCCGCTCGATCGGATCGCCGAGGTCGTGGCGCGCGCCAATCGCGGCCGCACCGGCGCTGACCGCTGCCTGCTCATCGTCGATGGTGTGCACGGCTTTGCGAATCAGGACGTCGATGTCGCAAAACTTGGCATGGATTTCTTTGCGAGCGGCACGCACAAGTGGCTGTTTGGGCCACGAGGCACGGGTTTTCTGTGGGGCCGCGCGGACGCCTGGCCCGAGATGCGTCCCACGATCCCGAGCTTTGACCCGGACGCGATCGCTATCACCTGGCCCGTGTGGGGCGATCGCGCCGAGTATCCCCCCACCCAGGCGGCGTTTGTCTCACCCGGTGGCTTCGTCGCCTACGAGCATGTGCTGGCGGTGCCTGCCGCGGTCGACCTGCACCGCTCGATCGGGCGCGATCAAATCGCGGCGCGGATCGGCGAGCTGAACACGGCGTTCCGCGAAGGCGCCGCCAAGGTTCCAGGCATCACCTTGCACACGCCGCGCGATCCGGCGCTGAGCGGCGGAATCTCGTGTTTCGAAGTGCGCGGCCTGGCGCCCGACCAGGTGGTGGGCCGTCTTGCGGAAAAGAAGATTCGCACGACAACGTCGCCGTACAAGGTGTCGTACGCCCGCGTCTCTGCGGGCATCATGAATAAGCCGGACGAAATCGAGACGGTGCTGCGAGAGATTCACGCGCTGGCGTCATGAGACCAGAGCACCAAGGAGAGTTCTATGTCTGACCGTCGCGGATTTGTCGGCACCGTCGCTGCCCTGGGGGCCGGCGCGGTCCTGCGTCCTTTCAGCACGTCGGAGCTCGCGGTGTCGCCGAGTCCCACCCCGGCGTCCGACGCGTGGCTCGATCAGCTCAAGGGCAAACACCGCCATCTGTTCGACGTGCCCGAGCCGGACGGTGGCACGGGGCTCCGCCACGTGCGCACCTATCTCGACGCCTGGCGCGAGGCTTTCGGAGTCGCGGAACGGGATGTCAGCGTCGTGGTCACGCTCTACGCGCGAACGACGCCATGGGGGCTACACGACACCATGTGGGCCAAGTACCGCCTCGGCGCGGCCAT
>DASZCG010000289.1:0-10517 GCA_035943355.1 Gemmatimonadales bacterium | reverse complement strand
GCGCCGGCGCGACAAAGCCGGGATTCGTTGCCGACACCACGGAGATGGACAGGGGGAGAACGCGTCCCGTGGTGTCCACGACCGCCTCGAGAACGACCTTTCCCTGCACTCCCGCCTGACGCAGCAGCTCGGGATAGGTGGGGAGCGGCGCGGTCAGCACCTCGGCGTTCTCCTCGCTCCGCCAGGGGTCCCAGCCAGGCGCCGGATTCGCACCGGGTAGACCGTCAGACGCGGCGAATGCAGGGGAATTCAACTGCCCGGTGGCACCAGTTTGGGGCGTTGAGGGGATCGAGATCGGACCAAGGTCCGGCGCAGCGACCGCTATCGGCCCCGGCACCGGAATACCGGACAGTCCCTCATTCCGGTTTTCAGTTTGAACCGCTGGAAAAACAATCTGCCGTACTCGATCGCTCGGCACATTGGACCTTCCTGTCTTGGTGGTGCCAAAGAGGACCGCAGCGCCGACGGCCACGTGGACGGTAATCGAGACCGCTGAGCTGATCGCGCGCATGGCGTCACTCCGAAGGGACGTTGAAGTTCACGGCAATTGTGATCCACGCTGCTATCGGGTGTCCGGCGAGCCGTGCCGGTCGGAACACGGCGGCAGCGAGCGCGTGTCGCGCCGGATCATTGAACCCCACTCGCGGCGACTGGACGATATCGATCGTTGCAAGTCGGACCCGGCCGCTCGTATCCACGAGGCCACGGAGGAAGACGCGGACTTCGATGCCGGCTGTACGGAAGCCCGGTGGATACACCGGGCGGGGCATGCTGACGAGCTGAGGGAAGAAATCGGGGATGGGCGAGCTCCGTGGATGGTCGACGCCCATCACGCTCAGCACGCAGATCGTCGGTTCACGGAAGCTCAGCGCGACGACAGCAGGATCCGATCGCCCTTGCAACGCGAAGCTGACGAGTACCGATGGGATCAGAACATTCACGACCAGCCATTCGAGATGGCCCGGTCGCTGGGATCGCTCCAGATCGTCGTACATCGTCGCCTCTCAGGAGACCCTGTCTGAGAGATACAGACGACCAATGAGCGCCTATTTGCACCGAGATGACGGGATGATGAAAACGGGATGTGGATCTACCCGCGAGGCAGCCCCACGGTAAACGTCGTGCCCCGCCCCGGCCGGCTCTGCACTTCAATCGTTCCACCGTGCGCTTCCGCAATCCACTTGCAGATGGCGAGGCCGAGGCCGGTGCCCGCGCGCTCGCTGGTGCGTGTGCGCGCCGAGTCCGCCCGCCAGAAGCGATCGAAGACATGCGGCAAGTCGCCCGGTGCGATGCCGATGCCGGTGTCCGCGACCGTGAATACCGCGCGCCCGTCATTGCCGCCGAGCTCCACCGACACCTGGCCGCCGCGCGGGGTGTACTTCACCGCGTTCTCGATGAGGTTGAGCGCCAGCTGCCGCATGCGGCTGCGGTCCACCGAGACGACGACGGGCTGCGGCGGGAGCCGGATTTCCATCCCGACGCCGGCGTGCTCGGCGAGCAGCTCCCCCGTCTCACCGGCCTCGGCGATGATGTCCCGCAGATCCACCGAGTCCCGATGCAGCTCGGCGCGGCCCTCGTCGGCGCGCGCCAGGGTCAGGAGCGCGTCGAGCAGCTCCGTCATCCGATTCACTTCTTGCAGCGTCTCTTCCAACGCGGCGAGCGTTTCCGGAGGCATGTCCGGACGCGTGATGGCCCGCTCGACGCCGGCGCGGACGACCGTGAGCGGTGTTTTCAGCTCGTGGCTCGCGTCCGCGGTGAAGCGACGGAGCGCCACGAAATTGCGCTCGAGGCGTGTCATCATTTGATTCAGCGTCTCGGCCAGACGGCTGAGCTCATCGCGCTCCATCGGGACGGCGAGGCGGCGGTGCAGGCTCCGGCCGTCGGTGATTTCCCGAACTTCGGTGATCATCCGGTCCACCGGATCGAGCGCCCGCCCCGCGATCCAGCCGCCGACGAGAATCGCGGGGACGACACCGACGAAGAACGCCACCACGATCGTCAGCACCAGCTGCTCGAGCTGCAGCTCGGCGGACCGGGTGTTCGCGCCGGCGAGGATGGCGCCGAACTGATCGCCGCCATCCGGCACGGGGCGCACGATGTAGTGCAGCGTGGGTCCGTTGGGCTCGATGTGAACGCGCCCCGGCTCGTGCGTCGCCGACGGAGGCGGCTGCCGCGTAATCGCGTTGAGCTGCTCGAACTCGGCGAAGGTGAGCGCGCGCGCATCCGGCGAGGCGAACAACAGCCGGCCGTCACGGCTCGTCACCAACAGGAAGTCAGGTACCACTTCGAGGACCGCCGCGACTTCCGGTGTCAGCACCGGGCGGCCGGCGGTGTCCTTCTCCACGAGGACCCCGCGGGCGCGATAGCTCTCGGCGAGAATGCCGGCGGTGAGATCGGCTTCGGACTGGATGCGGCGATCGAGATCCTGATAGGTGGCGCTGCGCCGGGCGACGTAGAGCACGACGGCAAACACCGCGATACTGAGGATGAGGGCGGTGGCGTACCAGACGGTCAACCGCCCGCGGATACTCTCCATGTCACGCGCGCACCACGTAGCCCACACCGCGCACCGTGTGGATCAGCTTGGGCTCTCGCCCTTGATCGATCTTCTTGCGCAACCGCGTGATCACAACATCCACGATGTTCGTGCCGGGATCGAAATGGTAGTCCCACGCGTACTCGGTGATCAGCGTCCGCGACATGACGCGGCCCTGGTGGCGCATGAGGTACTCGAGGACGGCGTATTCCTTGGGCGTCAGCTCGATGCGCTTGCCGTCCCGCGTCACCTCACGGCTGCCGGTGTCGAGCAACAGGCCGTGTACCTTGAGCGTCGGCGGCGCGATCGCCTTGGGCCGCCGGCCGAGCGCTTCCACCCGGGCGAGCAATTCTTCGAACGCGAAGGGTTTCGTGACGTAGTCGTCGGCCCCCATCCGCAGCGCCTGCACCTTGAAATCGACCGAGTCCTGCGCGGTGAGGACCAGGACGGGGAGTCCCACGCCCCGGTCGCGCAGCGTGCGCAGCACATCGATTCCCGAGAGCTTGGGCAGCCGCAGATCGAGCACCATGATGTCGTAATTCCCGCCACGGCCGCTGGCGCGGCGCAATCCTTCGTCACCATCTCCGACGAGGTCGACGTGGTAGCCGGCTTCGTCGAGCCCGCGCCGCACGTATTCGCCTACCGTCTTGTCGTCTTCGATGACAAGGATTTTCATCCGACCGGGAGGAACACCTTGAAGTTCGTACCGACGCCGACTTGCGATTCTACCTCGATGCGGCCGCGGTGCTCTTCGACGATACCGTAGGCCACCGAGAGGCCAAGCCCGGTGCCGCGCCCCTGCGGCTTGGTGGTGAAAAACGGCTCGAAGATCTTCGGGAGATCCTCCTGCTTGATTCCCGTGCCGGTGTCGATGAACTCCGCCAGAATCTCGTCGGCGCGCTGCGGATTGCGACGGGTGCGCACCGTGAGCACACCGCGCGAATTCATCGCATCCATGGCGTTGAGCATCAGCGCCATGAAGCACTGTACCAGCCGCTCGCTGTCGGCCTGGAACTGCGGCAGGCCGTCCGCCAGCTGGCGCTCGATCGCGAGCCACTTGAAGCGGTCGTGGTGCTTGAGGAGGAAGAGGGTCTGCTCGATCACCTTGTTGATATCCACGCGCACCTTGTGGCTCGACTGCTTGGGACGCGAGAAGTCGAGCAGACCGTCCACAATGCGCCGGCAGCGTTGCACCTCGGTGTCCACGATGTGCAGGTATTCCTGCTGCGCCTGCCGCTCATTCTCGGGCAAATCGGCGATGCGGAGCGCCAACGCTTCGCTGCAGGCGAGAATCGTCGCGAGTGGATTGTTGATCTCGTGCATCACGCCAGCCGCCAGCTGTCCGACCGCCGCGAGCTTTTCGCTTTGCGCGAGACGCTGCTGCCCCTGCCGCCAGGCGGTCACGTCCTCGCCGATCGTGATGACGTGCGAGATGTCGTCGTCATCGGAGCGCATCGGAATCTTCGTGATGCGGTAGTGACGCGCTTCACCGCTCGCCTGAGAGTCCATCTCCATCTGCTGGATCTCCCCGGTCGTGAAGACGCGGTCGAACTCGAGCTTGAGCAGCTCGCGCGGCTGGCGGTCGAGCACCTCGAAGACGTCGCGGCCCAGCGCATCCTCGCGCGACACCCCTTGCGTGCCGGCTTCGCGTTTGCGATTCCAGGCGCGGATCCGGTAGCCGCGATCGATCACGTACAGCCCGACCGGGAGCGAATCGATGATGCGCGCCACGAAGTTGCGCTGCGCCTCGAGCTCGCGCGTGCGCAGGGCGACTTCGGACGCCAGGTCCTGCGACAGCTCGTGGGCGGCCAGGACAGGAGCGAGCATCTGCGCGACCACGACGAGGATGTCGTGCGCCATCCGCTCGTGGCGCCCCTGCGGGATGATGACTTCGAAACACCCGAAGGCTGCTTCGTCGTGCACGAGCGGTAACCGTACCAGCGTCGCACCGGCGACCGACTCGCGGTGCGGGCCGGCGGCGACCCAGGCGGAAACAGCGTTGGCGTAGCCCGGGAGCTGCTTTTCGTCGTCGGGAGTGGTGATGGGGATGTAGCGGGAACCGTCGCCGGTCCGGAGCCACAAGCGGCAGCGGCGCAATGACAAGCCGCGGCGCAATACGGCAACGACGTCGGCGAGTCCTTCTTCGGCAGGCCGGCCTGCGGCCAGCACTCTGGCGACTTCCGCCAGCACCTCGAGACCGGGATGGTCCGAGGTCAGCGTCGGCACGACCATAAGGTCGCTAACCTAGGGATGACGCTCCTTGCGCGCCAGCGGCGCCTCACCGCGGAAGGCCACCAAGCCACGCACCGCCGGTTTGCCGCCCGCAAAGAATGCCGTGGGGCCGATCACAATAGCGCCATTCCCGATTCGCAGACCGGGCAGCAGGGCGATGGCGCCCCAGCGCGGACCCTGCCAGAACGGCGATCCACCCGCGAAATACGCGCTCGCCTCGAACGTCACGTCCAGGCCGATCGCCGTGCCGTGCTCATCCTCGCCGAGTTGGGCGATGCGCTTCATGTGGGTGCGCGCGGCCAGTGTCGGAGCGAACACGATACCCTTCGTACCGCCAACCACCGCTGTCTCGTCGATGAACGTTCCCACGCGGCCGGAAACGGAAAACGCCGCCAACCCGCGAGACATTCTGCGGACGTAGCCGACCTCGGCCGCCTCGATCTGCCAATACGATCCGAGCGTCGCGAAATAACCAAAGCCGATAGCGTGGTGGGAGGGTGCTTTGGTGTTACTGTCACTCGCCGTCGATTGCGCGGCGAGCCTCGTAGACAAAGCGGCCAGCGCTACCAACATTGGTACTACCATGGACCGACGCACGTTCGTTCTCCTGACTGGCGCGGCAACTACCGCCCTGTGGCGCCCGCACCGAGCATTCGGGCGCGGATCGCCAATCGCCGGCACGCTAAGGTTCGATCTCGACGACCAGCGTCGCATCGCCCTTTGGTACAACGCTCCCGACCGATCCATTCCGTTGCTGCGGAATGCAGCACTGGGCGTGTGGATCGGCGATACGCTCGTCACCCTGGCCGACCTGGAGGAGGTCAGCGTGGGGAACCGCCGCCCGCCTGGCGGCGAGTCGCTGGTGATCCGGGGACGAACCCGCGGCTCCTGGATCGAGGCGGAATTCGTGGCCTGGGACGCAAACGCTGCTGCGGATGCCGGCGCGCACGGCGCCATCACCGTCACGGTGTATCCGGATCGCGTGCTCGCCACGATCCGCGGTATCAGGTTCTTCGCAACTTCTGAGCCAGAAGTACTCCCAGCCGAAGCCGGCACGCCGTCACCGCTACTCGCGCTGGTCAATGGCTATCAGTCTTGGAACTCTTGTCGCGTCACGCCCTTACCGGCGGACGCCACGAGCTACGGCGCCATCGGTCTGAGTCGCGCTGGACACGGGCTGGCTGTGGTGTGGGAGTCTGGTGAGCCCGGCGATGCAAAAGTGCATCTCACCGCCGGGGGAGCCATCGAGGCGCTCAGTGAGTGGACCCCCGCCCGCCCGGTGCGGCCGGAGGGCGACAGCGCCACGCTCCGCATCGCCTACGTCGCCGCAGGTGATGGCCTCGATGCGTTGAGCTCGGCAGCGCGACCGCTCTCCCAGGTGGATCGGGAACGCGTCGCCGGGCTCATAGTGCCAACCGGATGGTGCTCGTGGTACGAGCTGGGCGCCGATGTCACCGAGGCAGACATGCTCGCGAACATCGACTTTTGCGCCGCCCACTTGGGCGGTCGCTTTCTCCGCTACATCCAGCTCGATGATGGCTATCAGCGGGCAGCGGGAGACTGGGAAACCAATGACAAGTTTCCACGCGGCCATCGCTGGCTGACCGATCGCATTCATGCAGCCGGATTCCAGGCCGGCCTTTGGGTCGCGCCGTTCGCCGTCGCTGAGCGTGCACCGGTCGCAACAAATTCCGCATGGCTCGTCAAAACGAGCGACAACGCTCCGGTCGTCGTGGACACCCGAGGCCGCTGGGGCGGGCGGATTTTCGCGCTCGACGGCGCACATCCCGACGTCCAGCAATGGCTACATGACCTCGCGCGGCGCGTCGCGCGGGAATGGGGCTACGACTACCTCAAGGTCGATTTTCTGGAGTGGGCGACCGCCGGGGCTGTTCACTACGGCGGCCTCACGAAGGCGGAGGCCTACCGCCGCGGGCTGTCGGCCATGCGCGCCGGATTGGGGACAGAGGGATTCCTGCTCGGCTGCGGAGCGCCGCTGCAACATGCCGCGGGTCTGGTGGACGGCATGCGGATTGGAGAGGATGTCGACGCAAGCTGGGCCGGCATTCAGGCCCCAGCCCGCGCCGCGGCGCTGCGCAGCTTCTATCATCGTTCGGTGTGGTTGAATGATCCGGACTGCCTCGTCGTCCGGCCGCCCCTGACGCTGGATGAAGCGCGCGTCTGGGCATCCGTCGTCGCAGTGTCCGGTGGAATGACGATCCTGTCCGACAATCTCCCGAAGCTGCCCGCTGAGCGACTTCCCGTGCTGCAGAAAGCCCTCCCCGTGGCCCGGACGACACTGCCCGCTCGAGCGGTCGGTACGCAAGTGGACGAGCATGAGGTCGCACCGGCGCTCGTTGCCGGCGCTACGGTGGTCCCGCTACGCGGTCCTTGGCGTTTCCGCACCGGCGACGACCCGCGGTATGCGGCCCGCGACTTCGATGACGAGACGTGGGAGACAATTCCCGTTCCGTCGACGTGGGAGCAGGCCGGACACCCCGATTACGACGGTTCCGCGTGGTACCGGACCCGGTTCATGCTGCCACCGACGCCGGCCGGATCAGTGCGGCTGGAGCTGGGCAAGGTGGACGACAGCGACGAGACGTTCGTGAACGGAACCAGAGTCGGTGGTACGAGCGGTTGGCTCGCGTTCCGGAGTTACGAGGTGCCGAGTAGCACGGCGGGACTCAACTGGGGCGGCGAAAACGTTCTTGCAGTCCACGTGACCGATACCGGGGGCGCAGGCGGCATCTATAGCATCACGCGCGACCGCCCCGCCGGAACATGGATAGTCGAAGGCGCGCCACGCTGGTGGACAGTCGTGCTGGTGAATTGGGACGACGAGCCGCGCAAGATCGCGCAAAGCCTGGCTGCGCTCGGGATCACTGGGCCGGGCGCGCGATTCAGCGCATACGACGTGTGGGCGGAGCAGCCGCTGCCGGATGTGCAGCAGACGCTCAACGCGACGCTGCCACCTCACACCACCCTGACCGTCGCGTTACGGCCGACTGCGACACGGCCGCAAGTGGTCGGCACAACCCGGCACGTGATTCAGGGCGCGGTCGATTTGGCTGAAGAGCGCTGGGATGCGGCGACCCGGACGCTGCATGGGAAGGCGGTCAATCTGGACGGCCGGTCTTACGCCGTCACGATCACCGTGCCGCGCGCACTGCGCCCCAGAGTCTGCAAGGCGGATGTCGCCTGCACCGTGAAGCGCCTGGAGAGCGGGCATGCGGTGATCACATGGCCGGAAGGAACGGCAAATGATGTCGCCTGGAGCCTCAGCTTCGGAGCTCGGCCCCGGTAATTCGCAGACCCCGCATGAGGTATCGTTGTCCCAGGAGACCTGCCAGCAACACCGGCAGCGTGATCAGCACCGCTGCCGCCATCAGGTAGGGCCAATTGGTGAGATAGGTCGTGTGGAAGTGGGCCAGTGCGACCTCTGCCACTTCCATTTGCGCTGACCGCGTGACGACGAGCGGCCAGAGGAAACTGCGCCACTGATCGATGAACGAGAGTACGGCGACGGTTGCGACCGCCGGTTTCGCGAGTGGTAGCATGACGCGCCAGAAGAGTGTCCACTCCCCTGCACCGTCGAGGCGTGCGGCTTCCTCGACGTCGCGCGGCAGCGTCGTGAATGCCTGACGCATCAGGAAGATCCCCGCGACCGACACGAGCTCCGTCGAGACGAGTCCGGGATAGGTGTCCACCCAGCCGAGCCCCCTCATCAGAAAGAACCGTGGCAGCACGAGGAGAATCGCCGGGATCGCCAGCGTGGCGACGAGGATCGAAAACGCTCCCTCGCGACCGGGAAATCGCATTCGCGCGAAGGCGTACCCCGCCGCGGCGCTGGTCAGCACTTGCCCGATCGTCACACAGCCCGCGAGCACAGCGGTGTTCAGGAGAACGCGCTCGTACGGCAATCCCTCGAGCGCGGCCAGATAGTTCGCCGCGGTCGGCGCGTGCGGCACGAGCGGCGGCGGCCAGCGTAGCAGCTCCGTCTCGCTCATGAGCGAAACGGAGATCATATAGAGGAAGGGAGCGAGCATCACCGCCGCGAGCAGCGTCAGCACGACAGCAGCCGGCCAGTGTTTACGCATGCCGCATGACCCTGGCAAGCAATTTGATCTGCGGCCATCTGAAGATCAGGACCAACATCAACATGACGAACGCGAGCGCGGTAGCGGCGCCGAATGCTCCGCCTGGTGATCCCCACGCCAGCTGATAGATGCGATGTGCCAGGACCTCGGTGGAATGCGCCGGGAGCGGTCCTCCCTGCGTGAGCACCAGCACGAACGTAAAGATCTGGAAGGCACTGATGAAACCGGTGACCAGCACGAACCAGGTGTATGGCCGCAGCAGCGGCAAGCTGATGCGCCAGAAGCGGCGCCACGCGCCGGCCCCATCGACTCGCGCCGCGTCGATGTACGACTGCGGAATACGTTGCAGCCCGGCGAGCAGGACCATCATCTGCCCGCCGACGTGCGCCCAAACCGACATCAACATCAGCGCGGCGAGCGCCGTGGCCGAGTTGCTGAGCCAGTCGGCCCTGCCGAGGCCCAGGGACCCCGTTTGGTAGATCAGCTGCCAGATCAGCGCGATCGCGACGACGGAGCATACGTACGGCGATAGGAACGCGGCACCCAGCAATCGTCCGCTCCAGCGTTGGCGCTGGGCATGTACCAGGAGCGCGGCGAACAGCGCCAGGACCACCGAGACAGGCACGTATAGCACGTAGATTAGCGTATTCCGGAGCGTGAGCTGCGTCAGTGGATCGTCCACCACCGTTCTGAAATTCGCGAGTGTCAAGCCTCCCGCCTGACCGCCCTGCGCGGCGAGGTACACGGCGAAGAGCGCCGGACCAAGCGTGAAGATCAACAGATGCACAGCGACTGGCGTCAGGAATCCCCACGCGATGGCGGTCTCGCGGCGCCGCCGCAGGGGCGTGCGCTCGGCCCAGCGGAGGAGGAGAATCGCGATCGGACCGAGCAGCGCGCTGGGAAGGAGCAGGGCGATCCAGCGCTGCGCCCTGAGCTCGGCAGGGATGGACCGCAGCTCGACCCATCGCCCCGAGCCGATCAGCATTGCGACCACCGCCCGTGGCTCGCCGTCGATCAGCATTCGGCGAGGCGCGGACTCGGCAGGCTCTCCCAGGACCAGCTCTCCGTTGCCCTCGTGCGCCAGCGCGGCGAGATCGCTCACGTTCACCCGAACACCCGGAGGCGGTATCCGTGCGGCCGCTTCCACGACCAGCCGGCGTGTGTCCAGCAACCAGCGATCGGTGCTGTTGCGCGCCGCGGCGCGCACATCCGCGACTGCGGCAGCTGCCAGCAACAATGCGGCGCCCACAGAGCCGCCGCGCCGCAGGGGTTGGCCGCGGAAGGCCAGTGCGGCGGCAACACCCACCGCGAGCAGAGCCGCCGGAAACGCAAAGCCGATCCCTCCCGGCAACGGGCCGGCCGGCATGGGCAGGGGCCGCACCGCCACCGCACCAACGATCTCGCGCCCTTCCCGGTCTCGCAGTGGTACAAGCGCAACTCCCTTGCGCCAACGGCTGGCTGCGCTGTCGAGCTCGTGGAGATCATCGGGCGTGAGCGGCGCGGCAGTCGCATCGACCAGCGGCGCCGTGCCGTAGTAGACCTCCACGTCCGACGTCCATCCGGGCAGCGTCTTCAGTGCCCTCGCCTGGGTCAACAGCGCGGGCAAGTGATAGCTGCGGGCACCGGCGGACAGCTGCGTGGGTGGAGGG
>DASZCG010000288.1:0-4249 GCA_035943355.1 Gemmatimonadales bacterium | reverse complement strand
GCGCAACAAAGTCCTGGCGGAGCTCGCGCAGCAGCAGCTGAACGTGGCCGTGCTGCTCCACTCACTCGCGTTCGGGACGCTGAAGCCCTATATCGGCGCCGATGTGTTGTCGAAGGCGAATATCGACATGACGCTCGACGTCATGGCCCACTCACTGGTGTACTGGGCGCAGGGCGTCGTGAAGCTCGGGCTGATGGGGACGGGCGGCCGGATCTTCTCAATGACGTCATCCGGTTCGACCCGCGTGTTCGCGACATACGGCGCCGTCTCGGCGGCCAAAGCGGCGCTGGAGTCGCACACGCGCCAGCTCGCGCTGGAGCTGGCGCCGCTGGGCATCAGCGTGAACGCGCTGCGCGGCGGCGTCACCGACACGCCGGCGCTACGAAAGATCCCCGGTAACGAGAAGCTCATCGAGATCGCCACGCTGCGAAATCCACATCACCGGCTCACGACTCCTCGGGATTTGGGCGGAGCAATTGTGGCACTGTCGCACCCCGGCGCCGACTGGATTACCGGCAACGTGATCAATGTCGATGGCGGCGAGGAAGTCTCTGCTTGATCGCGCGCGGGAGGTCCTGAGCAAGTATCGCCCCACCGAAATCCCCGCCACGGGTGCAATGATTGCGGCGGCAGTGGCCGTCATGCTGCACGATGGCGATGAGGGGCTTGAGGCGCTGTTTATTCACCGCGCCGTGCGCGCCGGCGATACATGGTCGGGACAGATCGCGTTTCCAGGCGGGCGGCGCGAGCCGCGCGACGCCGATCTTCAGAGCACCGCGATCCGGGAAACTCGCGAAGAAGTCGGCGTCGATCTCACGTCCACCGAACGCCTCGGCGTGCTGGACGACCTCTATCCGCGAACCCCCGTTCTCCCACCTGTGGTCGTCCGGCCATTTGTATTCGCGTTGACATCCCGGCCACCTCTTGTGCTCAACCCGGAGGTCCAGGATGCATTCTGGGTGTCCTTCCGCTCGCTCGCGGCCCCGGGGGTGCGCGGGGAGATCACAGTCGATCATCCTGGCATCCCACCCCGCGTACTACCTGCATATAGGCTGGGTGAACACACTATCTGGGGAATGAGCGAGCGCATTCTCACACCGTTAATTAGCTTGGTTTCTTAGCTTAGCAAAATCCACATCTTCGCTTGACAATATTTGAGACTTAGGCTAGGCTAATGCCCTGTCTGGTTGACAGTGAATTCCAGTGAGGAGTCTCGTGAACGCCCCCCCAAATCCCCCCGCCCCCCCGGCCCCGCGAGCCCCTGAACCGCAGCTCACGCGCTCCGTTGAAGACTATCTCAAGTCCGTTTTTCACCTCACCAACCAGGGCGGGTTCGCGACCACCAGCGATATCGCCGAAATGCTCGCAGTCGCGCCACCGTCTGTCAGCGGCATGATGAAACGTCTCTCCGAGACGGGGCTGATCGAGCACGTCCCATATCGTGGCGTGCAGCTCACGCCGCAGGGCCGGCGCGCGGCGCTGCAGATGATCCGGCGCCATCGCATTCTCGAATCCTATTTGACGAGCAAGCTCGGTTACGACTGGGGCGACGTCCACGTCGAGGCCGAGCGGCTGGAGCACGCCGTATCGGAAAAGCTTATCGAGCGCATGGCCGATGCACTGGGTGAGCCCCGGTACGATCCGCACGGCGCGCCCATTCCCACGGCCGCCGGTGAAATCGAGGAAACGGAGCTACTGACGCTCGCGGAAACGGCAGTCGGCGCCACGGTCATCCTGCAGGAAGTCGGCGACGAGAACCCAGCGCGGTTGCACTATCTCGCCGAGCAGGGCCTGACGCCCGGCGTGCGTCTCAGCTTGATCGATCGGCAGCCATTCAACGGTCCGACGATCGTGCGACTGGACGAAGGCATGACGCGCGTGGTTGGTCAGGAGCTTGCCCTGCTGTTGTTCTGCCGCCCCGTGGGTGGGCCCGATGGCGAATAGCGCGATCGAAACCGGCTGGAGACAACCCCGGCTTGCGCCGAGTTTGGCGGAAGTCTATCGCACCGTCCCCGTCCGGCGCGGGACGTGGTGGAAAAAGGCGCTCGCCTTTGCGGGACCGGGCTACCTCGTCGCCGTCGGTTACATGGATCCCGGCAACTGGGCGACCGATCTGGCCGGCGGCGCGCGCTTTGGCTACACGCTGCTGACGGTCATTCTGCTTTCCAACCTGATGGCGATTCTGCTGCAGGGGCTCGCGGCCAAGCTCGGCATTGTCTCGGGCCGCGATTTGGCGCAGGCGTGTCGCGACCACTATTCGAAGCCCGTCTCGTTCTTTCTATGGGTGATTTGTGAAATCGCGATCGCGGCATGCGATCTCGCGGAAGTGATCGGCTCCGCAATCGCACTGAATTTGCTATTCGGTATTCCGCTGCCGTGGGGCATCGCGATCACGGCGCTCGATGTGCTGATCGTCCTCTACATGCAGCATAAGGGATTTCGTTTGCTCGAGGCGCTGGTCATTGCGCTGATCGCGACGATCGCGGGTTGTTTCCTGTTCGAGATTCTGATTTCCAGGCCCGATGTCGGCGCCGTGTTCGGGGGGTTCGTGCCGAGCGCGTCGATTCTGAAGGATCCCGACAAGCTCTACATCGCGATCGGGATCCTGGGCGCCACGGTGATGCCGCACAACCTGTACCTGCATTCGTCGGTCGTGCAGACTCGCAGCTACGAGGAGACGGCAGCGGGCAGACGCGAGGCGGTCAAGTTTGCCTTCATCGATTCGACGGTCGCCCTGTCCTTCGCGCTGTTCATCAACGCCGCCATTCTGATCGTCGCGGCGGCGACGTTTCACCGCGCCGGCGAGACGGGTGTGGCCGAGATCCAGGATGCGTACCGCCTGTTGACGCCGCTGCTGGGCGTGACGGGCGCGAGCGCCGTATTCGCGTTCGCGCTGCTCGCCTCCGGCCAGAACTCGACGCTCACGGGAACGCTGGCGGGCCAGATCGTCATGGAAGGGTTTCTCAACATCCGGATCCGGCCCTGGCTCCGGCGGTTGATCACCCGCCTCATCGCGATTGTGCCCGCCGCGCTGACAGCTATTTTCTTCGGAGAACACGGCACTGCCCAACTTCTGATCCTCAGTCAGGTGATTCTGAGCCTGCAGCTCTCGTTCGCGGTTTTCCCGCTGGTGCGGTTCACCTCCGACCGCCTCAAGATGGGCGAGTTCGTGAACCCCGCATGGCTGAAAGTGCTGTCGTATGTCGTGGCGATCGCCATCGCCAGCTTCAATGCCTGGCTGCTGATCCGGATCTTCAGCGGCTGGATCGGCTGATGTACAAGCGCATCCTGGTACCGCTCGAGAACAGTCCGGCCGACCGCGCGATCCTCCCGCATGTTACCAGCCTCGCGAAGCTGCTCGGCTCCGAGCTGCTGCTGCTACACGTCGCCGACGGGTGGGCAGCGCGCAATATGGAGCAGCTCAACCTGCGGGAATCGCAGGAAATGAAGGAAGACCGGGAGTATCTGGAGCGGATTACGCAGGAGCTGCGGCGGGCGGGCGTTGAAGCGGATGCGGTGCTGGCGGCAGGCGATCCGGCACGGGAGATCGCGGCGGCGGCGGAGCGGGAGAAGGTCGATCTAATCGCGATGGCGACCCACGGGCACTCCCTGTTGGGCGATGTCGTTCATGGCACCACCGCGACAGCATTGCGACACGTCAGCCGGATTCCAATTCTGATGGTGCGCGTGCCTGCTCCAGAGCCCTGAGAATCGCGTTTAAACGCCGGTCTCGCGCTTCCCGCAAGAACTCGACTTTCCCCTTATAGGCCCGCTCGATCCCGTGAATCAGCACCCGCTGTTGATCGGGGTCGAGCTGTGCCCAATGGGCGAGCTGCTGCCACCAGCTTTCGAAGCTTGCGAGCAGGTGCTGGGTGAAGCCGCGGATTCCGCCCTCGCCGGCGGCGAGGTGATAGGTGAGATGCGGTCCCGCCGCGGCCCATCCGATACCCGGCCCCAGCGACACGGCCCGGTCGAGATCATCCACCGAGATGACGCCACGGAGCACGAGGTCGATGCACTCCCGCCAGACCGCCGCCGCAATGCGTCCGACGACGTATCCCGGAATCGCCTTCTTGAGCAGGATGGGATGCCGGCCGAGGGCCCGCAGGTAAGCGACGGCGCGTGTGATGGCAGCGACTGACGTACGGCCTTCGGGAACGACCTCGACAATAGGAATCAGCTCGGGTGGATTGAGCGGGTGAGTCACCAGGCAGCGGTCGAGACGGCGCATTCGCCCAAAGATCTCGGT
>DASZCG010000287.1:0-4703 GCA_035943355.1 Gemmatimonadales bacterium | reverse complement strand
GTCCAAGCCGGTGAGCCCACCCATGGTCACCGTGTACACCATCGCGCCCGAGTCGGCCGTAATGGGCCTGGTGTGAGCGGTCGTGACTGTCGTGTCGGATCCGCTAGCGAACGCGTGATCGGCCAGGGCGCCCGCGAACGTGTCGTATACGCCGGTCCATGAAGAGATCGTCACGCCGCCATCGGTCGGGTACTGCGACAGAAGAGCGCGGACGGCGAGGACAACGCCATTACTCGGGTCGTTGGGGTCGGGGAAGTTCTGCACGTTCGTGGCGAGGTACGTCGCCATCGAGTACCCACCCGCGGTGACGTAGTCGACGAGGTTGTATTTATTGCCCACGCGCGTGTACTGCGCATCGGTGAGGACGTCATCCACTGAGTCGATGATGTTCGTCGACCCCACCCAATAGAACGTTGCGACGATGGCGTCGCCGTGGTGCGGATTGGTCGGGTTGAACCCCTTGACGATGCAGGGACTAATGACGGGGCACGTCCCGTTCTCGCGCAGCGTGCCATTGGCCTGGTTTAACGCTGTGCCGTTCGCCGAGTACGAGAACGAAGGAAGTCGCGGTTGCGACGCGGGGGACGGCGCCGTGCCGTCGCTGCATGCCGTAACACCGCTGATGGCGAGGAAGACCCACGCCGCGGTCCGCAATGACATAACGCCGCCTTTCCCAGAGGAGTCACGCACCGCGCGTGCTCGTGGGCAAGGTCTGGACCGCGCGAGAGCTCTAGCGGCTACGTCGCTTCCGCGGGGCTGCGTTGCGCGCGTGCTGCGCCACGCGCGCAACAGCTATGGCCCGCGCGCCACAGCGCGCCCCTCCGGCGGCTACCGCCGCGCGGTTGCGAGGGTCGCGGCGAACTCTCGCACGCACCGCGCGATGCGCGCGTAGACGTCGTCGAACACCTCGCGGCGCTGATCCACCGGATCGCGAATCGTGCGCGTCTGGACCGGCGCGGGATCGAAGTCGCCGAGCAGCACCACGTCGGCACGCCGGCGGCCGAACCGCTCGCAAATGTACCGGCGCTGAGTGGGGTCCATCACGATGATGAGGTCGGCGCCGCGGGCCAGCTGCGCGGTGATAAGGGCTGAGCGGTGATCGGAAAGACTGACCCGGTGCCCTTCCGCGGCGGCGAGTGCCTCCGCGGGGGCCGGCCGGTTGAATCCGATCAGGCCCGCGGAGCGGACGGTAATGCCCAGCGGCGCGACTGCGCGACTGAGCAGCTCGGCCGCGAGCGGGCTGCGGCAGATGTTGCCGTGACACACGACGAGCAACATCGTCGGACGCGGCCGCGCGCGCAGGGCCGTGACGGCCTTGCGCCGGCGCAGCGGGTGGAGCAGTCGATCGGGTGTGCGGCGAACCCGCACCAGTAGATCATTCACGAGAGTCATCCGTTGTAGAAGTCACGCGACAGGTGCTGCGCAGTTCCGGGCAAAAAATAAGCCGAGTCCGTGGCCCGGTTCGTGCCTGAGCGGACCGGCATGCGATACCTTGTCACCGGCGGCGCAGGATTCATCGGCTCACATCTCGTCGAGCGGCTCGTGCGTGACGGCGCCGCGGTCACGGTGCTCGACGATCTCTCGACCGGACGGCGTGAAAACCTGCGCGCCGCGCGCGATCGCATTCGCTTCATCCGCGGCACCGTCGCGCGGCTCGACGCCTGCCGGCGCGCCATGCAGGGCGTCGATTACGTGTTTCATCACGCCGCGGTCACGTCAGTACCCCGCGCGACGCGCGATCCGCTCGCTGCCCATCATACGAATGTCACCGGAACGTTAAACGTGCTGCTCGCGGCGCGGGAGGCCGGGGTGAGCCGAGTCGTGTTCGCCGGCTCGACGGCGGCCTACGGCGATGCCGCCGAAGTCCCGCAGCACGAGGCATTGCTGCCGAGCCCGCTGTCGGCTTATGCCGCGTCCAAGATCGCCGGCGAGGCGTATTGCCAGGCGTTCTGGCATACGCACGGACTCGAGACCGTCGTGCTGCGCTATTTCAACATCTTCGGCCCACGCCAGAACCTCGATTCGCAATACGGCGCGGTGATCCCGCTGTTCATCGCGGCCGCCCTGCACGGTGACCCTCCGGTCATCTTCGGCGACGGCGCCCAGACACGCGACTTCACGTTCGTGACGAACGTCGTGGACGCGAACCTGCTCGCGTGCCACGCCCCCACCGATCGGGTCGCCGGCGCGGTGTTCAACATCGGGTGCGGCTCCGCGACGAGCATTCGCGAATTGTGGCACCAGGTCGCCGCGGTCGTGGGAGTGGCAACCGAGCCCCTGTACGACACGGGCCGCATCGGCGACGTGCGGTACTCCCAGGCGTGCATCGCGCGGGCGCGTGAGCAGCTCGGCTACCAGCCTTCCGTGGATCTCGACGCAGGGCTGCGGCGCACGGTGGCGTATTGTCACGAGCGCCTGCATGCCCCCGCGCCTGCACACCGACCACCCAGAGTCACCGTGGCGCGGCAGGTCTCCCAGATGGACTCGGGATTCTCGCAGGCGGTCCAGCCCGGCTAGACTCCGCCCTGTGGCACCTTTGCCACATTGAAGGGTCTGATACAACCGCACTGTGGGCCCGGCGCCACATTCCGCTGGGGCGCCAATCCCAACTCGTTGTTACAGAACAAGCTACGAAGTTCGGGACGGCGGGCCTAATCCGTGCCGTTCAGTCCAGCAATACCATCGGAGAGAATCATGGCCGAGCCGCTACCCCCTGAACGCCCCTCGCGCACACCGGCGAGCCGGGCGAGTCGCACTCCCGAACTCATCGCCATCTCACAACTGACGCCCGACGTCAAATCGACGATTCGCATTCTGATCGTCGATGACGAGCGCACGCTGCGCGAAAGCTGCGCCAGCGTGCTGGAGTACGAAGGCTATCAGGTGAGCGTGTGCAGCCGCGGCGAGGAGGCGAAAGATCTGCTGCGGCGTACTCCCTTCGACGTCGTGCTGCTCGACCTGTACATGTCCGACGTCCCCGGCATGAAGCTGCTGCGGACCTGCCTCGATGCGCACCCCGACACGACCGCCATCATGATCACCGGGAATCCGAGCGTCGAGACGAGTCTCGAAGCATTGCGCGCCGGCGCCTGGGACTACCTGCCCAAGCCGTTTTCGGCGACCCATCTGCAGGTGCTGATCGGGCGTGCGGCGCATGCGGTGATGGTCGCCCGCGAATCGTACGCGATGCAGGCGGCGTTCGCCCGGGAGAACGGCAACAGCGACCTCGTGCGGGTGCTCGGCACGGCGCCGGCGTTCAAGCGCGTGGTGGACCTGGCCCGGCGTGTCGCGCCGACCGACGCGTCGGTGTTCATCACCGGAGAGAGCGGCAGCGGCAAGGAGCTGATCGCGCAGCTGATCCACTACCACAGCCGCCGCAGCAGCAGGCCCCTCATCGCCATCAACTGCGCCGCCCTGCCCGAGCCGCTGCTCGAGTCCGAGATGTTCGGACACGTAAAGGGCGCGTTCACGGGCGCCGTGCGCGACAAGCCCGGACTCCTGGAGGCGGCCAACGGCGGCACGCTGTTGCTCGACGAGCTCGTCGAAATGCCGAAATCGATCCAGGCCAAGCTGCTGCGCGTCATCCAGGACGGCGTGGTCCGTCGCGTGGGCAGTGAGAACACCGACGCGGTCGTCAACGTGCGGTTCATCGCATGCACCAACCGCAACCCGGAAGAGTCGGTCGAGCAGCACGTGTTGCGCGAGGATCTCTATTACCGGCTGCGGGTGGTCCCGCTGCACGTTCCACCGCTGCGCGAGCGGCCGTCGGACATTTCGCTGCTGGCGGAGTTTTTCCTGTCGAAGTACTGGACGCGTCACCGCGGCATGACGACGCCGCTGCCGCGGTTCTCGGATGCCGCCGTGCGCGCGCTCCGCAGCCGCGCCTGGAAAGGGAACGTGCGCGAATTGCAGAACGTAATGGAGCACATGGTGGTGTTGCTCGAGCCGGGCGGCGAGATCCGGGCGGAAGACATTCCGTCACTGGGTGATCGCGCGCAGGAACCGTCCACCGTCTGGGCACCGGCCAATATCTCGGCGGACGAGCCGTATTACACCGCGCGCGATCGGCTCATCGCCGAGTTCGAGCTGCATTACCTGCGGCAACTGCTGGCGCAGGCCGGTGGCAACATGTCCCGCGCCGCGCGCGCCGCCGGCGTCGATCGCACCACGCTGTATCGCCTGATGGAGCGCCATGGGCTGGATCGCCGCGTGCTCACCGCGGCCGCGCCACAAAACGACACCAACGGAAACGAAGTCGGGCAGGAGAACGCGATGTAGCAGCCGTACTACACCGGTTAGTGTAGCAGCCTCACACGACAGCCTGTCGTCCGCTCACGACAAAAAACTGACGCGCCGTGCCTGACATCAGCGCCGCTGAATCAGGCACGGCGCGTGCGTTTGCAGGGTGCGACCGAACACCGAGTAGGAGCGGATGACCACGTTTCCAATTGCTCTCGGGCAACCCGACGTCCCGCGACGGAGATACGGGCAAGGCACGGCAACATTTTCCGCGACGGGTGTCGTGCGTCGCGCGCTCAACGCGACGCTGGCCATGGTTGCACTCGTCGTTGCTCTGCCGCTGCTCGCAATCATTGCCATCGCCGTCAAACTGAGCTCGCCAGGGCCCGTGTTCTACACGCAGACCCGCGTCGGCGTGAATCGCCGCCGGCTGCTCCCGCGCGGCGCGCGCTACCGCGCAGCCG